>JAYTAJ010000808.1:0-7737 GCA_043737575.1 Myxococcales bacterium
AGCTCGCGCACCGCGCTCCAGTCGTCGTCCGCGATCGCCCGATCGACCACCGCCCCGACGTCGAGATCGGTCGCGGTGCCGGCGACCACCGCATCGCGCGTCGCGAGACAGCACTTCTTGTACTTCCGCCCACTGCCGCACGGGCACGGTTCGTTGCGACCAACGTCGATGAGCTGCACCCGCGGAGGCTAGCCGTCGGCCCTGACAGCGCGGCGCGAGGACCGGCCGGCCTGATCGAGCGCGGGAGACCGAGGCGCGCGAGGTGGTCGTGGCCCAGTGAAGCACGTAGCCGTGCCTGCCGACGACAGCCAACGATCCCTATCGCACGAACGTCGACCAGAACTCGTTGAGGCGCTGCGGCGAGACGGGGACGGCGGTCTTGAGCTCGGGCGCGAAGGTCTGGACGCGGAACTCTTCGAGGAGCCAGCGGTAGTCTTCGAGCTCGGCGAGGATGTGGCCGCCGGCGGCGAGGTCGGCGCGCTTCTTCTCGTAGGCTTGCGCGAACGGGGCGACCTGCGCGGCCTTCTGCTGGTCCTTGCGGACGTCGTGCGCGAGGCGCTGGAGGCGGATGACGACGGCCTTGAGATAGCGGGCGATGTGGGCGAGGCGAAAGGTCGGTGTCGTGAGCATGAGGTCGGCGGGCGCGAGGCGGCGGAGCTGGGCGGCGATGTCGTCGACGGCGACGCGGGTGGGGCCGGGCTGTTGCAAGAGTGGCTTCATCAGCGCGCGCACCTTGTCGAGCTCGGCGTTGAGCTCGGCGGCGGTGCGCCCGAGCTCGGCGATCGTGGCGGCGAGGTGGCCGCGGCCTTCGGCGAGGCGCTCGGTGAACGCGGTCTTGGTGCGCGGAAACGTCTCGGCGTCGTGGAGGCGGAACACCTCGTCGACGGCACGCACCACGAGCTGGCGCTTGATCGGCATCGCCGCGCCGGCGCCGAGCGCACCCTGGACCAGCGCGGCGGGGAGCTGCGACTCGAGCTTGCCGAACGTGGTGTCGAGCTGGCCGAGGAACAGGCGGCGCAGGCCGCCGCGGGTGGCGGTGGCGGCGGCGGCGGCAGACTCGAGCAGGCGTAGATCGACGGCGGTCTCGGTCTCGACCAGCGCGGGGTACGCGAGCATGGTGCGGCCGCCAACCGTGAGCGTCACCGACGGTGCGAGGCTGTCGAAGTCCCAGCCGCGCAGCCCGACGCGCTCGTGCTGGGCGCGAGGGGCGCGCGCGAACATCTCCTTGGCGCGGTGGCCGAGGGTGCGCTGCAGCTCGACCAGATCGCGATCGAAGGCGATCGGCTTGTCGTTGTCGTCGACGACGCGGAACCCGAAGTTCAGGTATGCGGGGATCGCGTGCAGGTTCCAGGCGTCGCGGGGGACGCGCTCGCCGGTCCGCTCGTGGATGGCGCGCTCGACGGCGGCGATCATCGGGCCGTCGAACGGTCGCAGCTTGGCGGCGAGGTCGCGCGCGAGGTCGTCGAGCACGCCGAGCGTCTTGCGCACCGACTTGGGCAGCTCGTCGAGGACGGCGCGCAGCTTGGCCTCGTGCCAGCCGGGGATGGTCCACGCGAACACCGCGGGATCGAGCTGCGGCAGCACCGCGAGTGGCACGGTGATGGTGATGCCGTCGTCGTCCTCGCCGGGCTCGAAGCGATACGCCAGGGGCAGCCGGGCGCCGCGCACGGTCAGCTCGTCGGGGTAGCGCGCGAGCGACAGCTCCTGGGCGTCGTCGAGCAGCACGTCGGCGCGCGCCAGGTACAGGATCTTGTGGTCGCGCGCCTCGGCGCTGCGGCGCCACGTCTCGAACGTCTGGCCACTGACCACCTCGACCGGAATGCGCTGATCGAAGAAGTCCCACAGCGCGACCTCGTCCGCGACCATGTCACTCTTGCGCGCCTTGGCGCGGGCATACTGCACCTCTTCCAGGAGCCGCTGATTGTGCTCCATGAACGCACCCTTCGCGGCGTACTCGTGACGGACCAGCGCGTGCGTGATGAACAGCTCGCGTGACAGCGCCGGATCGAACGCGGCGAACGAGACCTTGCGATCCTTCACGATCGGCAGGCCATAGAGCATCACCTGCTCCCGCGCGATCACCTGCGCCGCCTTCATCTCCCAGTGGGGGTCGCCGTAGCTGCGCTTGCACAGGTCGCCGGCCGCGGCCTCGAGCCAGGTCGGATCGATCTTGGCGACCGAGCGCGCGAACAGCTGCGACGTCTCGACCAGCTCCGCCGCCATCACCCACTGCGGCGGCTTGCGGGCGAGGCCCGACGACGGGTGGAGCTGGAACCGGGTCTGGCGCGCGCCGACGTAGTTGCGGGTCTCGCCGTTCCACATGCCGATCTTGCTGAGCAGGCCGGGCAAGAGCGCGCGGTGGATCTGCTCGCTCGACGCCGGCTGCGGGTTCGGCGCGAAGTCGAGCTCGCGCATGACCCGCACGATCTGGGCGTGGATGTCGTCCCACTCGTTCATGCGGTTGAACGACAGGAAGTGCTCGCGACACAGCTTGTAGCGCTGCGACTTGCTGCGGGCCTTGGCGTCCTGCCAGAACTCCCACAGCTTGAGATAGCCGGCGAAGTCCGAGCCTTCGTCCCGCCACTTGCGGTGGGCCTCGTCGGCGCGCTGGGCGGCGGCGTGGGGACGCTCGCGGGGATCCTGGAGGCCGAGCGCCGACGCGATGATCACGACCTCGCGCAGCGCGTGGTGGTCGCGGCCGCCGAGGATCATGCGCCCGAGCCGGGGGTCGAGCGGCAGCCGGCCGAGCTGCTCGCCGAGGCGGGTCAGGCGGCCGGCGTCGTCGAGCGCGCCCAGCTCCTCGAGGACGCGATAGCCCTCGTCGACGGCGCGCTTCTGCGGCGGATCGAGGAACGGAAACTGCTCGATGTCGCCGAGGCGGAGCGACTTCATGCGCAGGATCACGCCGGCCAGCCCGACCCGCTTGATCTCGGGATCGGTGTGGGCGGGCCGGGTCTCGAAGTCTTGCTCCTCGTAGAGGCGGAAGCACACGCCGTTCTGGGTCCGGCCGCAGCGACCCTTGCGCTGATCGGCGCTGGCCCGCGAGATCGGCTCGACGAGCAGCTGCGTGACGCCGGTGCGGACGTTGTAACGATTGACGCGCGCGACGCCGGCGTCGACGACGTAGACGATGCCGGGGATGGTCAGCGACGTCTCCGCGACGTTGGTCGCGAGCACGACGCGGCGCTGCGGCGCCGACTGGAACACCCGCTGCTGCTCGGCGGCGGGCAGGCGCGCGTACAGCGGCAGCACCACCGTGTGCGGCAGCGCGCGCTGCTCGAGCTCGCCGACCGCGTCGCGGATCTCGCGCTCGCCGGGGAGGAACACCAGCACGTCGTTGCGGGGATCGAGCTCGGTGATCTCGTTGACGGTGTTGGCGACCGCGTCGGCGAGATCGGCCTCGTCCTCGCGCAGCGGCCGGTACAGCACGTCGACCGGATAGGTGCGGCCCGAGACCTCGATCACCGGGGCGTCGCCGAAGAACTTCGAGTAGCGCTCGGTCTCGAGCGTCGCCGAGCTGACGATCACGCGCAGCTCGGGTCGGCGCGGCAGCAGCTGCTTCAGGAAGCCGAGCAGGAAGTCGATGTTGAGGCTGCGCTCGTGGGCCTCGTCGATGATGATCGTGTCGTAGCCGCGCAGCATCGGATCGCCCTGGATCTCGGCGAGCAGGATGCCGTCGGTCATGAACTTGATGTAGGCGCCTTGCTTGATGCGGTCGGTGAACCGGATCTTGTAGCCGACCACCTCGCCGAGCGGCGTCTCGAGCTCGTCGGCCACGCGCTGCGCGACGCTGGTCGCCGCGATGCGTCGGGGCTGGGTGCAGCCGATGTAGCTGTGGGCGGCGCGGCCCATCGCCAGGCAGATCTTCGGCAGCTGCGTCGTCTTGCCCGAGCCGGTCTCGCCCGCGACGATGATCACCGGGTGGGCGTCGATCGCGTTGGCGATCTCGATGACGCTGGCGGTGATCGGCAGGTTGGCGGGGAACCGGACGCGCGGGCTCAGCTCGAGGCCGGGGCGCAGCCTGGGCGGGGGTACTTCGGACACGACGACCGAGGGAGTAGCACGTCGCGCGGTCCGCGCGCTCAGCGCTGGCGGCGGGCGCGGGCCTCGGCCTTGGCGTCGACGAAGATGCGGTTCCACCGCGCCTGGCGCGCCGACGCGGCGGGATCGGCGCAGGTGCCGGCGACGTTGTCGACGCGGCCGTCGCAGTCGTTGTCGATCTGGTCGCAGACCTCGGCGGCGCCGGGCGACTGGGCCGGGTTGTCGTCCTGGCAGTCATGGCACATGTCGAAGCCGTCGCCGTCGGCGTCGACGCCGCCGCTGCTCCAGCAGTCGACCCAGCGCCCGAGATACGCAACGCGCGCGGGCGAGTACGCCTTCATCCGCACCAGCGCTTCGTCATGCACCTCGATCGGGAACGGCCGGTGCGGATCGGTGTCCGCGGCGGCGGCGATCTGCACGCTCCAGTCGTCGATCCACGCGGCGAGCTCGGCGGGATCGAGCTTCGGCAGCTGCTGGGTCATGGCCGACACGTAGCGCGAGACGCCGGCGGGGTCGTCGAGCGCGGTCAGATAATGGTGCCAGTCGCGCTCCCAGCGGCCCTGCCCGGCCGGGGTCGGCGCGAAGACGGGCGTGGTGTCGGGCGGCAGGAAGTCCTCGTCGAGCGACGTGTCGAGATCGTTGGCGAGCCAGACGAACTGCTGGTTGGACGGCCGATCGTAGAGCAGGAAGTTGGGGCGGCCCTGGTTGTAGCCGTCGGTGTCGCCGATCACGGCCTCGGACGCCCACTCCAGCATCGACGTGTCGAGGTCGATGATCGCGTCCATCCCGCCGAGGGTGACGGCGTCCCAGAACGCCGAGATGCGCGTCCACGTGAACGTCTCCTCGTTGGTCTTGATGTCGCGGCCGGCCTTCCACAGATCGCCGTCATTGTCGGCGTCGCCATAGACGCGCTTCAGGAAGCTCTTGTCCTGAAATTCGACATTCGAGAACAGGCCGTAATAGGTGCCATTGATGAACGCGCGGGCGTTGTTCGCGCACTGGGCCGGCACGCCGGCGCGGCCGCGCATCCACGCCAGCGCGACGCGCTGCTGGAGGAACGTCCAGTCGCTGCGCGGCATGTCGAGCTTGATCTTGCGCATGTGCTGGAAGCGCCCGTCGGGGTCGACCTTGTTGAAGGCGATCAAGAACTGCATCTTCGGGTCGTCGTCGTGGACGATCGCCTGCAGCCACGACGTGTTGCCGTTCAGCCGGATCATCACGCCGCCCGGCTCGTGGACGGTGGCGCCCTCGACGATGCGGAGCTGGGTCTGGTGATACGGCGGCTCGACGATGTTGCCGCTCGCGGTGAACTGCGGGTTCATCAGCTCGTGCTGCATCGTCGCCCAGTGGTCGGGCGCGATCGTCAGGTGGTAGTCGGGCAGGACCGACTGCGAGAAGATCGGAGCGCAGCCCTCGTCGAGGTCGGCGTAGGGCAGCGCCGGCGCCGCGTCGATGCCGGGGCCAGCGTCGATCACGGCGTCGGGGCCGGCGTCGCGCATCCCGCCGTCGGGCGCGGGCGCACCGTCGTGGTCCACCCTCGCGTCGTCGGCGACCGGTGGCCCGCTCTCGCCGCCGCAGCCCGCTGCGACCAGAACCGCGAGGAAGACCAAGCTCGTGCGCGCCATGGGCTGCGCATCAGCAAGATCCGATCCGCCGCCGCAAAGCTGTCACAAAGGTGGGACTGGACGCTGCCGCGAGGCCAGTGTCTCGCCGTCGCTCGCTGCGAGCGCTGGCGCACACACGATCCGCGGCCTCAGCGGCACGCCGACCGGCGAGCGCGGCGACGGGCCGATCAGTCGTGGGGCTCGGTCGACGGCTCGTCGTCGGTGACAGCGGCGGCGGCGGCGGTGACGCCGTCCTGGTACTCGCGCAGGCGGTACTGGATCTTGCGGGTCGAGATGCCGAGGATGTCGGCGGCGCGCGAGGTCGAGCCGCCGGTGTGCTCGAGGGTCTTCAAGATCGCGTAGCGCTCGAGCGCGGCGAGCGTGGTGCCGGGGATGGGCGGGCCGCCGGTGGTGGCGCGCTCGGCGGCGACGACCTGCGGGGACAGATCGCCGGGGCGGATGACGTCAGTGCGGCACACGATCACCGCGCGCTCGATGGCATTCTCGAGCTCGCGGACGTTGCCGGGCCAGCTGTAGTGCGCCATCGCCGCGAGCGCGTCGTCGCTGAAGCCGAGGATGGTCTTGTCGTTCTCGGCGGCGAACTTGCGGACGAAGTGCGTCGCGAGGAGCGCGATGTCGGACGGCCGCTCGCGCAGCGACGGCATCTCGATCGAGACGACGTTGAGCCGGTAGTACAGATCTTCGCGGAAGGTCTGGTCCTTGACCATCCGCGCCAGGTCGCGGTTGGTCGCGGCGAGGATGCGGACGTCGACCTTCACGGTCTGGTTGCCGCCGACGCGCTCGAACTGGCGCTCCTGGAGGAAGCGCAGGAGCTTCACCTGCGTGGCCGGCGAGATCTCGCCGATCTCGTCGAGGAACAGGGTGCCGCCGTCGGCATGCTGGAAGCGGCCGTCGCGGCGCGCCGCCGCGCCGGTGAACGCGCCGCGCTCGTGGCCGAACAGCTCGCTCTCGAGGATGGTCTCGGCGAGCGCGGCGCAGTGCAGCTTGACGAACGGGCCCTTGGCGCGCGGGCTGTGCAGGTGGAGCGCTTCGGCGACGAGCTCCTTGCCGGTGCCGCTCTCGCCGGTGATCAGCACCGACGCCTTCGACGGCGCGACCTGCAGCACGGTGTCGAACACGCGCTGCATCGGCGCGCTGGTGCCGATGATGGACTTCATGCCGCGGCGCTCGGCGAGGCGCTGGCGGAGGTGGCCGGTCTCGGCGCGCAGGCGACGGCGCTCGAGCACGCGGGCGATCACCAGCACCAGCTCGTCGACGTTGATCGGCTTGGTCAGGTAGTCGGCGGCGCCAGCGCGCATCGCCGCGACCGCGGTGTCGACCGAGCCGTACGCGGTCATCACGACGACGACGCGCTCGGGATCGCCCTCCCACGCGCGCTTCATCAGCTCCATGCCGTCCATCCCCGGCATCTTGAGATCGGTCAGCACCAGATCGGGCGACAGCTCCTCGAGCTTGGGCAGCGCCTTGAACCCGTCGGCGGCGGTCTCGACGATGTAGCCCTCTTCGCGCAACAGCTCGGCGAGCGCCGAACGAGCGTTGGCCTCGTCGTCCACGACCAGGATGCGTCCGCGGGTCTCCATCACGCGCTGCCGATCAGCGGCAGGCTCACCGAGAACACGGTGGCACCGGGTCGGCGGCGGACGTCGATGGTCCCGCCGTGATCGGTGACGATGCGATGCACGATCGACAGCCCGAGCCCGGTGCCGTGCTCCTTGGTGGTGAAGAACGGCTCGAACACCGGCGCGTCGGCCGCGAAGCCGGGGCCATCGTCCTCGACCTCGAGCACCGCGTCGGCGACGGCGTGGATCCGGATCCGGACCGCGCCGCCGCGGCCGGTCGCCTCGATCGCGTTGCGCACCAGGTTGTGCAGCACCTGCTTCATCTTCTCGTCGTCGCACGCGGTCAGCACTGGATCGCCGGGCTCGAGTGCGAGCGTGACCCCTGCGGTCTCGGCCTCGGGCTGCACCAGCGCGACGATCGCGTCGGCGACGCCGCGGAGATCGGCGCGGATCGGGCGCAGCGGCTGCGGGCGCGCGAAGTCGAGGAACTCGTCGACCAGCGCCGCGAGCCG
>JAYTAJ010000809.1:0-17829 GCA_043737575.1 Myxococcales bacterium
CGCCAAGAACGGCGAGGCCAAACCCGCCGCGCCCAAGAACGGCGCCAAGCCCAAGGCCAAGCCGAAGGCCGCCGCGAAGACCAAGCCGCCCGCCGCGAAGCGACCCTGACTCGCTGGCGGACGGCGCCCACGTGGGCGGCGGCGGGTCAGACTGACAAGCACGATTGACACGCGCCGAGTGGACTTGCCGCCGCCGTGGACAGCCGCGCCCTGGTCAGCGAGCAAGGCGCGCGAGCGTCTTGGAGATGGGCGCGCCTGACCACCGCGGCTTGAATTGCGGCGCCGCTGACAGCTCGACGAGCACGGGTACCGCGGGGATGGGCGCCGACAATTCACAGCGTCCACTCGGCATGCTGGTTCCGTGATCTCCATTTGATTATCCGGAACCAGAAGGCGAGCAGTCGACGGACGAGAGCGGCATTCAGGGTTCCGGATCTGGAAAAAGAGATCAAAGATCACGGAAACCAGAAGGTCGGTGTGGCGCTGTGAACTGTCGGCGCCCGTACGCGCCGCGCGCAGGCGCGTCCGCTTCCAGCGGCGACGCAGTTCAAGCCGCGGTGGGCAGGCGCGCAATTGCGCGCGACACGGGGTCCGTGCTCGCTGTCCTGGCGCGGCTGTCCACGGCGGCGGCAAGCCCACCGACCCCGGCCGTGACCCACGTGGGCCGTGCCGATCAGCCGCGCGCGCGGACGTAGGCGCCGCCGGCGACGGGCACGACCCAGCCGTCGACCTCGAGGGTGGCGAGGAGGCCGAGGGCGAGCGGCAGCCGGAGGCCGGCGGCGGCGGCGACGACGTCGGCGGTGCGGGCCGCGGTGGGATCGAGGGCGGCGATGACGGCGGCCTCGGTGGCGTCGAGGGCGCGGAGGGCGCGGCGCCGCGGCGTGCCGGCGACGGCGAGGTCGAGATCGACGGCGGTCTCGACGACGGCGGCGCCCGCGGCGATCAGGGCGTCGGTGCCGGTGGTGCCCGGCACCGCGGCGAGGCGGCGGCCGAGCTCGACGGCGGCGCGCGCGGTGTGGAGCGAGCCGGAGCCGCGCTCGGCGCCGACGACGACGATCAGATCGGCGAGCGCGGCGATGATGCGATTGCGGGCGACGAAGTGCCCGGGGAGCGGCGCGGCGGCGTGGGGGAACTTCGAGACCAGCGCGCCCCCGGCGGCGACGATCGCGGCGAACAGCGCGCGGTTGCGATCGGGGTAGAGCACGTCGAGGCCCGAGCCGAGCACGACGATGGTGTGACCGCCGCCGGCGAGGGCGCCCCGGTGCGCGGCGGCGTCGACGCCGAGCGCGCCGCCCGAGATGACGGCGTGGCCGCGGGTCGCGGCGTGGTGGGCGAGCTCGAAGGCGCGGTCGAGGACGGCGCGGGGCGCGGCGCGGGATCCGACGACGGCGATCGCGTGGGGCCGCTCGGCGAGGGTGCCGCGGACGTGCAGCGGCGGCGCGTCGGTGACGCCGTCGAGGCGGCGCGGATAGCCGGCGTCGCCTGGTCGCATCGTCACCCGCTCGCCCACGTCCACCACGCCCGACGTGTAGCGGGCGGCGCCCGCTGGCGTCAAGCGAGAATCGGGCCGCGCGTGTTAGCGTGCGCCGCCCGACCCCGTCGTAACCAAGGATCTCCATGCCGCGTCTGTCCGCCCTCGTCCTCGCCGTCTCGACCCTGGCCGTCGCGCCCCACGCCGTCGCCCAGCCCGATCCGGTCCCGCTGTCCAAGCCGGTCGGTCCCCTCGCCGCGCACTACACCAGCCTCACCCTCGACATCACCTACAAGCTGCTGACCAAGACCGCGCGCGCCGAGATCTACGAGCAGGCCAAGACCAGCCTCGGCCGCGATCCGCTGTGGAAGAGCGCGAACCCCGATCCGGTCTGGATCAAGACCTGGGGTCAGCAGGACTGGACCAACGCCAGCGACAACGCCGAGACGATGGTCCAGGCCGCGTTCAACCGCGCCTGGGAGGCGAGCTGCGTCGCCGAGTTCAACGCCGCCGCCGCGGCCCACGCCAAGCTCGCCGCGACCCACCAGGCCGAGCTCGCCCGGGTCGACGGCCTCACCAACTACTACGAGCGCGTCGCCGGCTACGCCGCACTCGCCGCCCAGGTCGAGACCGACGCCGCCGCCGCGGCCATCGCGATCGATCGCGATCCGTCGGGGCCGATCGGCTTCCGCGTCACCGTGCTCGCCCACGCGATCGGGTTCCACCAGCAGTCGGCCCACGGCTGGCTCGAGTTCCCGGGTGACCGCTTCCCCCACGCCGATCGCCTGCGCCGCGACGGTCGCGAGCGCACCACCGACGTCGCCTTCGAGCGCGCCGCGTACTGCGGCGTCGTCGCGTCGCGCGGCGGCCAGCAGACCACCGAGTTCGCGCGGCTGTGGGACTCGCGCCACGGCTCGGCCAAGCGGGTCGCGTGGCCGACCGTGACCGGCGACGACAAGGCGGTCGGCAAGCGCAAGGCCGAGCTGGTCGCCGCGGCCCAGCCGCTGCTGTCGGCGGTCCGCGCCAAGGCCGATCCGGCGCCCGAGACCTTCTTCGGCTACGCCGTCACCGCGGTGACCGGCGACGCCATCGCGCTGAAGCGCGTCGATCGCACGAGCTACGACTACGCGTGCAAGCGGACCAAGCGGATCGAGCGCATCGACAGCGACGGCCGCGTCATCTACGAGCAGAAGTGCAAGACCGGCAAGAGCGAGGCGACGACCACGGCGACCATCAGCTTCGCCGAGCTGCCGCCCGGCGTCGCGCCCGCGGTCGGTGACGAGCTCGCGTTCCACGCCGACGTCACCGCGAAGAACGACAAGACGCTGAAGAACACCGCGGCGCTGAAGACCTCGCTGCGCAAGCTGACGCTGACCGGCCGCCACCTGATCGAGGTCAGCCGCGGCGGCCAGAAGCTCACCTGGTAGCTACTGCTTGCGCATCAGCACGCGATCGCCGACGCCCATCTCCTCGATCGCGAGCGTGACCAGGCCGATCGACATCGTGTCGCCGACCTGGACCAGCACGACCTTGCCGAGGGCGCGGGCCGGGAACCGATCGTCGTCCTGGCCGATGTCGTCGTCGGGCCGCACGATCGGATCGAAGGCGTCGCCGCGGCGCACCACGTAGAGGACGTTGCCGGGCCCCACGCCCTGGCCCTTGCCGAGATCGAGGAACACCACCTCACCGGTGCCGACCATCATGTCGTTGCCGAGCATCGCGACGATCGTGCCCTGGGCGTCGACCGAGTTCGCGACCGGCGCGACGTTCTTGAACTGCGTGAGCAGCGGCCCGACCCGGGCGCCGCGCTCGATCTCACCGCCGACCGCGGTGATGCGGCCGCGGGCCTGCTTGTCCTGCTTGACCGCGAGGATCTCGACCTCGCCGAGGATGCGGACGTAGGAGCCGACGCTGTCGCCGGAGCCGGGGTGCGAGACCTTGCGATCCTCGGCGTAGATCGAGTAGCGCTGCCCGACCTGCGGGATGTCGGCCTTGGGGTACGAGATGTAGATCTCGTCGCCGAGCGACAGCAGCTCGCGCTCCTCGACCGAGCCGATCACCCGCCACGCCGACTCGAGGTGCTGCTTGTCGATGAACGCGACCTGGCGGAGGTTGACGGTCACCGCGCGATCCGGCGTCGGCGCCGCGACCCGGGCGCCGCCGCCGGCGTCGTCGGGATCGAGATCGGCGGGCGTCGCGTCGGTGATCGCGGCGATGAAGCCCTTCGGGAGCAGCCGCACCAGATCGCCGGGATAGATCCAGTGCGGGTTGGTGACCTGCGGGTTGTACGACCACACCTTCGGCCACTGCCACGGATCGTTGAAGTAGTACCAGCAGATGCCCCACAGCGTGTCGCCGCGCCCGACGACGTGCAGCTCGGGCGTCGGGCCGCCGTAGACCTGCACCTCTTCCTCGTAGGTCGGCTGCAGGCCGTCGTACTGGAAGTAGCGTTGCGGCGCGGCGGGGCCGGTGGCGCCGACGGTCGGCTGACCGTCGGGGCCGAAGGTGACGACCACGGGCGGACGCGGCGTCGGGGTCGGCGTCGGCGTCGGCGCGCCCGGGTTGGGATCGTAGGGCGCGACGCCGGGCTGCGAGATCGGCTGCGCCGCGGCGGTCGCGACGCCGAGCGTGGTGACGGCGCCGAGCGCGAGCAGGACGCGAGAGGGCATCGTCATCGGAGCTGCTCCAGCCGAGCCGCGGCGATCACCGCGGGTGAGGTCTTCGGGTACAGGCGCACCACCTGCTCGAGGGCGGCGCGCGCCTTGCCCGGGTCGCCGAGCGCGGCGTACGACAGGCCGATCTTGAGCAGCGCGTCGGGCACCTTGTTGCCGCCCGGGTAGGTCGTGACCGTCGCGCGGAACTCGACGATCGCGTGGGCGTAGTCTTTCTGATCGTAGAACGCCTCGCCTAGCCAGTACTGCGCGTTGTCGGTGTACTCGTGGCGGGGATAGCGCGCGATCAGCTCGCGGAAGATCGCGATCGCGGCCGGGTGGTCGGCGGCCTTGAGCGCGGCGGTGCCGCGGCGGTACAGCGCGAGGGCGCCATCGCTGCCCTCGTCCTCGGGCTCGGGCGGCGGCGGGCGCGGCGCGCCCGGCTCGCGCAGCTCGGTCGAGGTCGGCAGCCCGCGCAGCGGCCGGGCGGTGCGGGGCTTCGGCGCCGGGCGATCGTCGGCGCGGTCGTCGGGATCGACGTCGTCGAGCTCGAGCGCCGCCGCGGCGCCGTCGCCGACGTAGACGATCTCGGTGCCGTCGTCGCTGGTGCCGAGCAGCGTGCCGTTCTCGGGGACGTCGTCGGGCGACAGCACCTCGACCGGCAAGGTCGGGCCCGCGATCGGCACCACCGCGCCGCCGTGGACCTGCGCGGTCTCGAGGCGATCGGTCAGGAGGAAGTTCTGGTTCTCGAGATCCTTGGCGCGGCGGCGCTCGGCGCGCAGCTCGGCGCGCAGCTCGTCGACCGTCGTCGCCATGCGGCGGTGGTCGGTGCGGAGCTGCGCCATCGGACCACCACACCCTGCGGCGAGCAGGACCACACAACCGACGGCCGAGACGAGCGGGACACGCACGCCTACATCGTAGGAGCCGCCTGCCCCGAGAGCCAACTTATTACCCGGCGGGCTGTCGCCAGCCCGCCCCCCATCGGGTCATGCCCCGATGGGTCCCCCCACCAAGACGCGAGAAGGGCGCTTATCGAAGCGGCTATCGAAGCAGCGCGTCGGCGCCCTGCGCGAGGAGCGCGTCGGCGACCGCGATGCCGAGCCGCTCGGCGTCGGCGCGAGGACCGCTGGCGCGGGCGCGCAGCACCAGCGTGCCGTCGATCTTGCCGCACAGCGCGTCGATCGCGAGCGTGTCGCCGTCGAGCGTCGCGTGGGCCGCGAGCGGGGTCTGGCAGCTGCCGCCCATGCGCGCGAGGAACGCGCGCTCGGCGACGACGCGGCGCTCCTCGTCGCCGTCGTGCATCGCGGCGCGGACCCGCGCGATCGTGGCGGCGTCGCCGGCGCGGGTCTCGATGCCGAGGACGCCCTGCGCCACCGCCGGCAGGCTGATCTCGATCGCCAGCCGCTCGGTGATCCGATCGCCGAGGCCGAGGCGCGCGAGCCCGGCCGCGGCGAGGACGATCGCGTCGTACAGCCCGTCGTCGAGCTTCTTCACCCGCGTCGGCACGTTGCCGCGCAGCATGCGGATCGCCAGATCCGGCCGCCGCGCCAGCAGCTGACACTGCCGCCGCAGGCTCGACGTCCCGACCACCGCGCCGATCGGCAGCTCGTCGAGCGTCCCGGCGCGCGACACCAGCGCGTCGCGCGGATCTTCGCGCGTGCTGACCGCGGCGAGCACCAAGCCCGGCTCCAGCTCGGCCGGCACATCCTTCATCGAGTGCACCGCGATCTGGGCGCGGCCGTCGAGCAGCGCGTGCTCGATCTCCTTCACGAACAGCGCCTTGCCGCCGACCGCCGACAGCGGCACGTCGAGGATGCGATCGCCCTGCGTCACCAGCGTGAGTAGCTCGACCGTCAAGTCCGGCTCGCGCGCGATCAATCGGGCCCGGACATGCTCGGCCTGCCAGAGCGCGAGCGCGCTCCCGCGCGTGGCGATGACGAGATGATCGGTCACGCGCGCAGTATGCCGCGGACCGTCGACGCGACGGGGCGCCGCGGCCGATTGTTGCGGCCGCGGCGGCGGTGGCGACGGCGCCACCCGACGACGACGAGCAACAGCGCGGCGAGGTGCGGCGTCGGATCGGCGCCGCCGGTCGAGCAACAGCCGCCGTCGTCGCCCGGCTCGGGCTCGGGCTCCGGCTCGGGCTCGGGGCACGCGGGCGCGCCCGGCGCCGCGGTGAACGTCACGTCGAGCGCGAACGCGCCCTCGCTGGTGATCTGGTTCGCGGCGAAGCTGTCGACCACCAGATAATAGGTGCCGGCCGCGAGGTCGGCGCCGACCGCGTCGTCGTCGCGCGCCAGGCACGCGCGCTCGTCGAGGGCGCTCAGCAGATGCAGATCGACGTCGGTGGATGCGTCGTCGGTGATCGTGGCGTCGAGGCGGCCGGGCTGGCACAGGTCGACCCGGTAGACCCACTCGCGGCCGTCCTCGATGGTGGTCGGCGCGCAGGCGTAGCGATTGAACCAGCGGCCGGGGCCGTCGACCGTGGTGCGATCGTCGTGGAACGGCAAGGTCGCGATCGCGACGGGCGCGCCGCGGCTGCCGAGCGGCGCGATCGGCTCGGCGCCGAAGCTGTCGTCGAGCAGATCCCACAGCACCGCGTGGGGTCGATCGTAGTTCAGCGCCCAGATGCCGACGCCGCCCAGATCCTGATCGACGATCATGCGGTACTTGGCGCGCAGGCTGTCGACGTCGTCGTACCAGACCTGGTGCCACGCGCCGCCGGTCTGCCACGCGTACCAGGGCGACGACGTCGCCGCGTCCCAGCGCCGGATCTGGCCGTCGGCGAGATCGATCGCGGCGGCGCTGTACGTCACCGAGCCGACGTAGCTCGACGCCCGCGCGCCGATCGCGTCACTCGCGGTCACCCACTCGCCGCCGTAGTACGGCACGCCGTGGATGATCTGGCCGCGCTTGGCGGTGCCGACCTCGCTGGCGAAGCCGGCGATCGTCCGCTCCATCGACCACGGCGTCAGCGGTCGCCACTGGGCGTCGACGTCGAGGATGCCGATCGGCCCGGCCACCGTCGAGCCGCTCCAGAAGTAGCCGTAGCCCATGATGAACAGGTAGTCGGCGGCGTCGAGCAGCGCGGGCAGATCGAACTCGGGGATGCCGTCGGTGCCGGCCCAGTTGACCGACGGCCCGGCGATCGAGATCTCGGCGGCGCCGTGGCCGCGGGCGTCGAGCCCGGCCCGCAGCTCGCGGATGAACGTCGTGAAGTGATCGCGGGTCCCGTCGATCAGGCCCTCGAAGTCCACCGAGATGCCGTCGGCGTCGCCGGCCTCGAGGCGATCGATCATCATCGCGATCGTCACGGCGCGGCGCGCCGGATCCCGCGTCAGCGCCAGGATCCCGCTGCCCGAGAACAGCGTGAACGTCAGATCGACCCGCACCCCGGCCGCGTGCGCCGCGGCGACGGTCGCCGGATCGGGCCAGCCGTGGGCGTTGGTGATCGCGCCGGTCGCGTCGATCTCGATCGCGAACCACGCGAGGTGGGTGAGCGACGACCAGCGAATGCTCGCGAGGTCGGTGACCCAGTACGGGTAGTAGCCGTAGACGACGCGGCTCGGCCCGGCCGCGCGCTCGGCCCGGGCGCGGGTCAGCGCCGCGAGCTCGACGGCGGTGAGCGGCGTGCGCAGCGCGGGCGCGTCGTCGGCGTGGGCCGCCAGCTCCAGCGCGTGCGGCGACGGCGGCGGCGGGTCGTCGGCCGCGGCGATCGTCGAGGCGGCGGCGAGCAGCAAGGCGACGGCGGCGGCACGCATCGGCCCCTACCCTATCATCACCGCAGCCAGGCGAACGCACGCTCGAGCTGCGCGGTCGCGTCGTCGCCGTAGCCGCGGCCGTGGGCGACGATCACCCGCGTGGGTCGCCAGGCCAGGACGCGCTCGACGCAGGCGCGACGCCGACCAGCAGCACCACCGCGCCGAGGACCACGCCGAGGACGATCATGCGCGGCGAGCGTGCCCTGCCGGCGCACCGCCGACGACGCGGCACACCGCCGCACCTCCGGTCCGATGGTGCGCTGCCAACAGATTGGCGGTTCAGACGACACGCGGGATCCGAAGGTGCAGGCTGATCGCCATGACGACCCGCGGTCCGTGGCATCGTGAGGAGGTGCCGTCCCTGTTGCGCCGCCACGCTGGCTTTCGTCGCCTGTGGGCGGCGGGCGCGGTGTCGTTGTGCGGCGACTGGCTGTCGTTCGTCGCGGTCAGCGTCCTGGCGCTGACCCACGGCGGCGGGCCCTACGCGCTGGCGCTGGTGTTCGCGGCCCACGCGCTGCCGGGCGCGCTCTTGGCGCCGTTCCTCGGCGCGCTGATCGATCGCATGGATCGCCGCAAGGTCCTGATCGCGGTCGACGCCCTCGCGGCGGTGGTGACGTTGGCGATGGCGGTCGCCGCGGCGGCCGGCGGGTTCGTCGCGGTGCAGCTGCTCCTGCTGGTGCGCAGCGCGATCACCGCCGCGGTGCCGCCCGCCGAGTCGGCGGCGGTGCGGCGCCTGGTCGGCCCGGCGGATCTGATCGCCGCCAACGCGATCCTCGCCGCGACCTGGAGCGTCGCCTACGTCGCCGGCATGGCGATCGGCGGCGCCGCGGCGCTGCTCGGGCCGACCCTGGCGCTGGCCCTCGACGCGGGCTCGTTCGCGATCGCGGCGCTGATCCACGCGACCTTGCCGCCGCTGCCGGTCGCGCGGGCGCCGAGCCGGCTGCGCGACGTCATCCGCGCGACGCCGAGCGACACCGCGATCGCGCTGCGGGTCGCCGCGGCGCATCGGCCGCTCTTGGCCGCGGTCCTCGCCAAGACCCCGCTCGGCCTCGCCGCGGGCGCAGGCTGGATCGCCCTCAACCTGATCGGCGCCGCGGCCCAGCCGTTCGGCGCCGCCGCGCTGTCGTTCGGGATCCTCCAGGCGATCCGCGGCGCCGGGACCGGCATCGGGCCGATCGCGGCGACCGCGCTGGCCCACCGCGGCGTCGGCGCGGTGCCGCTGCAGCACGCGGCGCGCGCGCTCATGCTCGGCGCGGTGGCGTGGCTCGCGATCGCGCGCGATCCGGTGAGCCTCACCGCGGTCGCGCTGATCTGGGGCATCGGCACCGGCACCAACTGGGTGATGGCCCACACCGAGCTGCAGCGCCACTCGACCGATCTGGTGATCGGCCGCCTCGCCGCCTTCGACGAGCTCCTGGTCACCGTCGGCATGACCCTCGGCGCGTTCGTCGGCGCCGCCGCGGTGGTCGCGAGCGGCGCGGGCGCGGCGGCGCTGTCGGGCGTCGCGCTCGGCCTGATCGGCCTGGCGATCGCCGCGGCGGTGACCGCGCGCGCGAGCCCGCCGATCGCTGCCCCGGTTGCCGACGCGTCGATCGCGGCGTAGCCGGGGTTCAGAGCGTTGGTCAGAACTGCGATTCCGACTCGGCTCCCAGACGAGATTCGGATTCTCGCGTTGCTCGAATCCTCAGAGCACGCGGCGCACCGGCTTCGGCCCGTCGAGGACCGCGGCCGGCTCGGCCTCGGCGACGTCGCCGCGCTCGGTGACGTCGAGCGGAAACAGCCGCCGCGCCGCCACCGCCAGCGCCTCGGCGTCGTCGGTCTTGAGCGCCATCTGCGGGTGGTGCAGGAGCTTCGCGACCACCAGATCGATCGAGCGCCGCACCGCCGCCTCGCGCTCGGTCGCGGACAGCTCCTTCTTGCCGAGCGCCGCCACCAGCTTGTCGGCCTCGCCCTCGGCGACCCGGGTGAAGTGATCGCGCAGCGCGCGGATCGTCGGCACCACCTTCTGCGCGCGCAGCCACAGCTCGAAGTGGCCGACCTCGATCGCGACGATCCGCGCCGCCGCCTCCGCCGCCTTGCCGCGCTCCTCGAGGTTGGCCGCGACCACCCGCTCGAGATCGTCGATGTCGAACAGGTACACGCCATCGAGCTTGCCGACCGCGGGCTCGGCGTCGCGCGGCACCGCGATGTCGACGATCACCATCGGCCGCCACCGCCGCGCCCGCGCGACGCGCTTCATCCGAACGGCCGTGAGGATGGGTTCCCTCGCGCCGGTCGAGCTGATCACCACGTCGGCCGCGGCGAGCAGCCCGTCGAGGTCGGCCCACGGCCCCGCGGTCGCGCCGAGCTCGGCCGCCAGGGTCGCCGCGCGCTCGGGCGAGCGGTTGGTGACCACCAGCTCGGCGACGCCCGCGGTGCGGAGGTGGCGCGCCGCCAGGGTCGACATCTTGCCCGCGCCGACCACCAGCACCCGCTTGCCATGCAGATCGCCGAACACCCGCGCCGCCAGCTCGACCGCGACCGACGACACGTTGGCGGCGCCGCGCGCGATCGCGGTCTCGGTCCGCACCCGCTTGGCCGCGCCCCACGCCCGCTCGAGGCAGCGGGCCAGGATCGGCCCCGCGATCCCCGCCGCCGCCGCGCGGGCATGGGCCTCCTTCAGCTGGCCGAGGATCTGGGCCTCGCCGACCACCAGCGAGTCGAGGGCCGACGCGACGCGGAAGACGTGGCGGATCGCCTCGGGCCCGGCGTGGCCGTACAGCGCCGCGGTCACCGCCGCCGGGATCTGCACGCGCCGCGCCACCAGCGCTCGCCGCACCTCGACGACCGCGCCCACCGCCTCGCCCGGCGCCGCGGCGCCGTAGACCTCGACGCGGTTGCAGGTCGACACCAGCATCACCTCGGCGACGCCACCGGCCCGCCGCAGATCGTGCAGCACCGGCCCGAGCTCGTCCTCGGCGAAGGCCAGGTGCTCGCGGATCGCGACCGGCGCGGTGCGCCACGACAGCCCGACGACGAACAGCTCGGCGGTCACGCGCCCACCCAGCGCCGCGCGACGTAGATCGCCAGCACCGTGAGCGCTGCGACGAAGCCCGCGAGGGTCAGCCACGCCGCGCGCCGGCCGCGCCAGCCCAGCCCCGCGCGGGCGCCGAGCAGCACCGCGTAGGTCAGCCAGGTCACGATCGCCGCGGTGTACTCGGGCCGCAGCATCGAGCTGCCGCGCTGATCGACCCACAGCACGCCGAGGATCATCGCGACCGTGAACAGCGGAAACCCGGCCCACACCAGCCGCTGCGCCAGGCCGTCGAGCGCCTCGAGCGACGCGCCCGGGGCCTTCCACGACAGCGCGTCGAACCGCTTGCGCTTGAGGTTCTGCTCCTCGAGCAGGTAGATCGCCGCCATCGCGCTCGCGAGCCCGAACACCGCGACGCCGATCGTCGCGAGCGAGATGTGGATGCGGCCGAGCAGCGTCAGATCGGCCTGGGGCTGGCCTGCGGGTGACAGCCGCGCCGCCGCGAGCACGACGACGACGATCGGCGTCAGCACCGCGCCCGCGAGATCGAGGCGGTTCTTGATCGACGCCGCGAGGTAGCCGCCCGCGATGATCCACGCCAAGAGCCCCAGCGCCTCGCGCACCGACGCCGCGGGGTGGACACCCTCGACGCCGCGCCAGCCGATGTCGACGCCGTGGGCGGCGAACGCCGCGACCGCGATCCACCGCGCGCGGCGGTTCCACTCGGGGTGGCCGCGCAGGAACCCGGCGAGCAGGCCGACCGCGGCGATCGCGTACAGCCCGACCGCGATCCAGAACGCGGGCGACGGTGCGACGGTGAGGAGCCGTTCACTCGCCATGGTGGCGACCGCGGCTCACGGCTCCGGGACGCCGAGGAAGCCGCTGACGACCTCGTAGGCGGTGTCGACGTAGATGACGCTGTTCATCATGTGATCGGCGCCCATCTCGGCGAGCTGGGCGCTGTCCTTCACGGTGCCGAGCAGATCGTGGGGATCGGCGCCGCCGCCCGCGATCGCGACGAAGTAGACCGCGGGCTGGACCCGGAACGCCCGCGCCAGCTCCGGCAGCATGAGCTGATCGCCCTCGAGCGCCAGCTTGCCCTCGATCGACCACGCCTCGAGCTTGGGGTTCGAGATGAACAGACGCGCCACGGCGGCGATGATAGGCCGATCGGGGAGGTGTCGCAAACCTGCCTTGCGGTCCGCGGCGCGGGGAGTTAGATCAGCCGTTCGTTCAAAGGAGTCCGCCATGGCAAGCGATCAGGTCAAAGTGTTCACCGACGTCAACTTCGAGAGCGAGGTCCTGAAGGCGGATCTCCCGACGCTGGTCGACTTCTGGGCGGTGTGGTGTGGGCCGTGCAAGCAGATCGCGCCGACGATCGACGCGCTGGCCGACGAGTACAAGGGCAAGCTCCAGGTCGGCAAGGTCGACGTCGATCGCGAGCAGATCACCGCGCAGCAGCTGCTGGTGACGTCGATCCCCGCGCTGTTCCTGTTCAAGGGCGGCAAGGTCGTGTGGTCGTTCAAGGGCACCCTGCCGCGCACCAAGATCGAGGCCGAGATCAAGAAGCACCTGTAGGACCGAGCGAAGCGAGGAACTACCGTCTCCCTCTGGGATCTCTCGCCGCGCTCCGGCTATCATCGTCTCGTGGCCCCGATCGTCCACTCACGTGTCGCCCGGGCCCCGACGCTCGACGGTCTGGATCTGACCGATCTCGAGACGGTGCGCCTGTTGTTGCGCGGCGACTCGGTGATCGACTGGCACCGCCTCAACTTTCCCGACCACGCCGCGGTCGATCGCTTCCTGCGGCTGTGTGAGCTCGACCCATCGGTCGAGCGTGAGCTCGATCGGCTCGAGGCGGTGCGCGGTGACGCGGTCGACTACCTGACCCGGGTGTACCAGCTGCCGCTGCCCGACGAGATCTGCGACGAGGTCGCCGCCCGCGATCTGTTCCTGATCGCGTCGCGGTCGGGGCCGCACCAGCGCGCCGCGTGCGTCGTGCTGAAGGTGATGCACATCGTCTATCACCTGGCCGGGCGCCAGGCGCTGCTCGGCCTGTCGATCTCCGACGACCAGATCTTCCGCGAGATCGAGCGCAAGGTGGTGCGCGTCGTCGAGGACCTCCGGGCGTCGGGCTGCGCGATCGCCGAGTTCGAGTGGAGCCGCAAGCCGCGCGACTCGCAGATCACCAAGCTGCTCGCCAAGCGCTCGACCCTCGCCGCCAGCATCTACGACAAGCTGCGGTTCCGCCTGATCGTCCCGACCGAGGCCGATCTGGTGCCGACCCTGGCGACCCTGACGCGCCAGCTGATCCCGTTCAACTACATCGTGCCCGGCGAGTCGGTGAACCAGCTGGTCGATCTGACCCGCCTGCTCGAGGACGACAGCCACCTGCGCACCCTGGCGCCCGGCATGCAGCCGCAGGAGGGCAACGGCCGCCGCATCCCCGCGGCCAACGAGTTCTCGGGCCCCGAGTACCGCATCATCAACTTCGTCGGCGATCTGCCGCTGCGGCTCGATCGCCTGATGCCGGGTGCCGAGGTCGGCCCCGACGACAGCCACGTCGTGTTCGTGCTGACCGAGTTCCAGGTCGCCGACAAGGCGACCGCGCAGCGCAACGACAGCGGCGCGTGCAGCCACGAGGAGTACAAGGCGCGGCAGCACGAGCGGGTCCGGGTGCGCCTCCTGCGCGACGAGAACGATCCGCTGCCGCCGGACTGATTTCAGGGAGGGCTGTCACCAGCCCTCCCCTCAGCGGGGGGGCCCCCGCTGAGCCTCCCCTCCGAGACGCGCAAAGCTCGTGACCACCCGGCTCCTCGTCCTGATCGTGTCGCTCGCCGCGTGCAGCAGCGGCGATCCGATCGCGGGCGGTGAGCGCGCGGCGTGTCGCAGCGACGGGACGTGCGAGGTCGGGCTCGAGTGCTGGTCGGAGGTGTGCGTGCGGCCGCCGTCGGCGGATTGCGGCGCGGTCGCGGCCCGGCTGGCGGCGGTGACGCTCGGCAACTACGCCACCGACGACGAGCGGCGGCCGCGGATCGCCGAGCTACGGGCGCAATGTCAGCGCGAGCACCTGACCGCGCGCGAGGGCCAGTGCCTGGTGGCCGCGGCCGACGACGACGCGCTGGCCGAGTGTCCGCGCGCGCTCCTGCCCGAGCTCGACGGGACGCGGCGGCGCTGCACGCCGCTGGCGGCGCAGGTGGCGCTGATGTTCGCGCGCGGCGGCGCGGTGGTCGAGCTGCTCGGGGTCGGCGCCGCCGCGGAGGTCGGCACGATCCTCGTCGAGAGCTGCATCGCCAACGCGTGGCCGCGCGAGGTCACGACCTGCGCGCGCACCGCGACCAGCCTGGAGGACGCGCAGGCGTGCGCCGCCGCGCTGTCGCCGTCGGCCCGACGCAGCCTCGAGCGACGCCTCGAGCGCCTCGTGATGCGGCCGCGATCGCAGCCGCGGGTGCCGCCGCCCGATCCCTGGGCCACGCCGCCGAGCGTGAGGCTGACGACGTCGTGCGCGCGCTACCTCCGACTGCTCGAGGCCTACGCGGCGTGCCCGCAGATCCCGGCCGCCGCGACGAGCTCGATCCGGACGTCGATCGACTCGCTGAAGGCGGCGTGGGCCGCGACGCCGCCACCGGCCGGCTCCCCCGTCGACGACGCCTGCCGCCAGGGCCACGACGGGATGGCCCAGGGCATGCGCTCGCTGGGCTGCGCCGTCCCGCCGTGATTGCCATCCATTTCCGACTCACATCGATCGGGCGCCGGCCTCTCCCAGGCATGACGAACATGAAGACGATGATGACACTCGGGATCCTGGCCCTCGCGGGCGGCTGCGTGACCGACGAGGACAGCCTCGGCGAGGCGACCCAGGAGCTGAACGACGTCAACTTCCACACCCTTTCCGCGAGCGCATACGACATGAAGGATCTCGGCGTCGCGCGCGGGCGCGCCTGTTTCCTCGCCTCGATCCAGGGCGACATCAGCGCCAGCGGCGCGACGCCAGGGGTCGCCGGCGCCGGCATCGACTATGTCGGCGGCCACTGGCAGCTCTACGTGCGACCGTCGTCGGGCACGGTGACCGCGAAGGCGGTCTGCGTCGACACCATCACCATGACCACCGAGGTGACCTGGAGCACCGGGCAGGCCAGCCAGTTCCTGGTCTCGGCCGCGACCAACAACCGCTGCTTCCTCACCGAGGTGACGACCTCGCCGAACCAGCCGCTGGCGGGCGGCCTCCACACCGACAGCGATGTCGTCGAGATCACCAACAGCGGCGGCAACTGGCGCCTCGGCGGCTCCACGATCGGCCTGGTGACCGCCAAGGCGCGCTGCATCGTGACCGCCGGCAACCTGGGCGAGGCCACGGTGTGGGCGCCCGCCGGTCAGACCCTGGGGACGCCGACGCTGGTCACCGACGACGAGACCGCGTGCATGCTGACCCGAGTGAACGGCCACTTCGACGCCAGCGGCACCGGCCTGTCCATGAGCCACCTCGTCGGCCCCTCGGGCAACGACCACTACTGGAGCCTGCACGCCGTCAACGCCAGTGGCGGCTCCCGCCGCTGCGTCGATTGAGCGTGTCAGTAGCCGTGGCGGCGCAATGACACGCTCGCGCACAGCCCGGTGCCGATGAAGAACGTCAGCAGCGAGCTACCGCCGTAGCTGACGAACGGCAAGGTCACGCCGACCACGGGCGCCATGCCGAGCACCATCGCGACGTTGACGATGACGTGCCAGAAGGTCATCGCGGCGACGCCGATGCACAGCACCGCGCCGGCGGCGTCGCGCGCCTTCATCGCGATGTTCAGGAGCCACACGATGAGGAACGCGAACAGCGCGAGCATCACGACCGCGCCGACGAAGCCCCACTCCTCGGCCCACACCGAGAACGGAAAGTCGGTCCAGTGCTCGGGCAGGAAGTCGAACTGGTTCTGGGTGCCGGCCATGAAGCCCTTGCCGACGAGCTTCCCCGAGCCGACCGCGAAGATCGACTGCAGCGTGTGCCAGCCGGAGCCGGTGGCGTCGGCCGACGGCTCGAGGAACGCGAGCACGCGCTTCTTCTGGTAGTCGTGCATCGACTCCCACAGGATCGGCACGGCGAGGAACATGCCGAACAGCGTGTAGACCATCGGCCATAGATCGCGCAGCGCGAGGAAGCCGATCGACAGCATGATCAGCGTCAGGAGCGTCGCGGTGCCGAGGTCGGGCTGGATCGCGATCAGCACGACCGGCAGGCTGAGCAGCACGCCCCACAAGCCGATCCACGCCCAGTGAGCCTTGGTGCCCTGGGTCTCCTGGACCAGCCGGGCCAGCACCAGGATCACGGCGAGCTTGGCGAGCTCCGACGGCTGGCCGCCGAGGGTGCCGATCGTGATCCAGCGCTCGCTGCCCTTGGCGTTGCGGCCGACCAGATCGACGACGAACAGCGCGGCGAGCGCGAGCGCGAAGCCGATCCACGCGATCCGCAGGAGCGCGCGGTAGTCGATCGCCGTGGCGGCGATGAACGCGATCGAGCCGACGAACATCCACCGCAGCTGCTGATCGAACTTGCTGGCGTGGCGGGTGCCGTGGACTGCGCTGTAGAGGTTGAGCAGGCCGAGCGCGGCGATGACCATCACGGTCGCGATCAGCGGCCAGTCGACCGCGGCGCGGAAGCGGCGCCAGCGCGACATCCCGATCTGCGGCTGCGACAGCTCGAGGCCGAGGTTGCGGCCGATCACGGCGCGACCTGCACCGCCGCGGCGGGCACGGTCGGCAGCCACTGATCGCGCAGCTGCACCAGGCGGCCGAGGATGGGCCCGCCGGTCAGCGGCGCGTCGACGCGATCCTTGGTCCGCACCTTGGTCGCCCAGCCCTCGAGGATCTGCTTGGCGACCGGCCCGGCGACCTTGCCGCCGGCGCCGCCGTGCTCGATCAGGACGACGATCGCGACCTCGGGGTGCTCGGCCGGCGCGACGCCCGCGAACCACGCGTGGTTGCCGCCCGGCGACCAGCCGCGGATCTCGCGGAGGTCCTTCTTTGCCTTCTTGGCGCGGACCTGGGCGGTGCCGGTCTTGCCCGCGATCGTGATGAGGTCGCTGGTGGCGTGGCCGTAGGCGCTGCCGCCCGGCTCGTTGACGACCTTCCACATGCCGCGCGACCACAGGTCGAGCACCTCGGGCGGCGTCGGCACCTGGTTCTTCACCTGCGGCTCGTACAGGATGACGGTCTGGCCGTCGGCGCGGACCCGACGGTCGACGACCTGCGGCACGAACACGGTGCCGCCGTTGACCAGCGCGGCGTACGCCATCGCGACCTGCAGCACGGTGACCTCGACGTCGCCCTGCCCGGTCGCGCTGTTGATCGTGTAGCCGATCATGAAGCGGCCGCGCTGCTCGTACCAGGCCCGGGTCGGCGCGCGGCCGTAGGCGTCGCCGTTGAGCCCGAGCCCGGTGCGCGAGCCGAAGCCGTACTGGTTGGCGACCTCGGCCATGCGATCGATGCCGACCCGCTGCGCCAGCTGCCAGAAGTAGATGTTGCACGAGTGCTGGATCGCCTCGACCATCTCGAGCTTGCCGTGGGCGGCGGTGCAGTCGAAGGTGTCGCCTGAGACCTCGAAGTGGCCGTTGCAGGTGATCGGCTCGTCCTCGTGGCCCTGGCCGTCCTCGAGCGCGGCGATGGTGGCGATGAACTTGTAGACCGACCCGGGCGGATACGGCACGCGCACCGCCTTGTCGATGAACGGCTTGCGGGGATCGTCCTCGAGGAACTTGGCCTCGGCCTTGGTCAGGTGGCCGGTCATGACGTTGGGATCGAACGACGGCTTCGACACGATCGCGAGGATCTTGCCGGTCGCGACCTCGACCACGACGACCGCCGAGGCCGGGTACGGCGCGACCGCGCGCTCGGCGATGCGCTGCAGCCCGGCGTCGAGGGTGAGCACCAGGCTGTGGCCGGCGA
>JAYTAJ010000810.1:0-3386 GCA_043737575.1 Myxococcales bacterium
CGCGCCAATCCGCCGAAGAGCGGCGACGATCTGGCGGGGGTGTCGGCCCGGAGCGCGGTCGAGCGGATCGCGGCGCGCGCGGTGCTGGCGGAGCTGGCGCTGTCCGAGCTGCGCGCCAATCCGGTGGTGCCGTACGAGCAGGACGAGCTGACCCGCGTGGTCGAGGACTCGCTCGACGAGACCGCGTACCGCGCGATCGCGCACCTGACGGTCGGCGAGCTGCGCGAGTGGCTGCTCGAGCTGACGACGACCGGCGCGACCTTGCGCGCGGTGGCGCCGGGCTTGACGCCGGAGATGGCGGCGGCGGTGTGCAAGCTGATGTCGAACATGGATCTGCTGACGGTCGGCGCGAAGTTCGAGGTCGTGGTCCGCGCCAACAGCACGCTCGGGCTGGCGGGGCGGCTGTCGTCGCGCCTGCAACCGAACCACCCGACCGACGACGTCGACGGCATCCTGGCGTCGGCGCGCGAGGGGCTGGCGTACGGCTGCGGTGACGCGGTGATCGGCGTCAACCCGGCGACCGACTCGCCGGAGTCGACCGCGGCGATCCTCACCGCGCTCGACGCGGTGTGCAAGCAGCACGCGATCCCGACCCAGCACTGCGTGCTGTCCCACGTGACGGTGCAGATGAAGGCGCTCGCGCTCGGCTGCCCGATGGATCTGATGTTCCAGTCGCTCGCCGGCACCGAGACTGGCAACGGCGCGTTCGGGGTCTCGGTGGCGCTGCTCGACGACGCCTGGGCGCTGATGAAGGAGCGCGGCACGACCCGCGGCCCCAACGTCATGTACTTCGAGACCGGACAGGGCTCGGCGTTGTCGAGCGCGGCCCACCACGGCGCCGATCAGGTCACGGTCGAGGCGCGGTGCTATGGCCTGGCGCGGCGCTACCAGCCGTTCCTGGTCAACACCGTCGTCGGCTTCATCGGTCCCGAGTATCTCGAGGACGGCGCCCAGATCACCCGGGCCGCGCTCGAGGATCACTTCATGGGCAAGCTGCTCGGCCTGCCGATGGGCTGCGACGCCTGCTTCACCTACCATTCGCGCATGAGCCAGGACGAGCTCGAGTGCCTGAAGGTCCTGCTCGGGGCCGCGGGCTGCTCGTACCTGATGAGCCTGCCGGTCGGCGACGACATCATGCTCAACTACCAGTCGACCAGCTTCCACGACATCCAGTCGGTGCGCGGCGTGCTCGGCAAGCGGCCGACCCCGGAGTTCGACGCCTGGCTCGAGGCCAAGGGCATCACCCGCGACGGTCGGCCCGGCCCGCGCTACGGCGACGCGACGGTGGTGCGATGACCAGCATGACGCGGGCGCTGATGGACGCGCTGCGGGCGCGGCTGGGCGCGAGCGATCCCAACCCGCCGCGGATCGCGCTGCCGCCGATCGTCGCGCCGCCCGCGCGGGTCTACGTGCCGCGCCGCGCCGACGCGCCGACGTCGCAGCACACCACGGCGTTGCTCGGCATCGGTCACGTCGGCACCCGCTACGCGACCGACGTCGTGCTGCAGTTCCAGGCCGAGCTCGCGGTCGCCCACGAGGCGGTCGACACCGAGCTGCCCGACGACTGGGCC
This sequence comes from Myxococcales bacterium, assembly GCA_043737575.1. Lineage (GTDB taxonomy): Bacteria > Myxococcota_A > Polyangia > Haliangiales > Haliangiaceae > UBA2376. The sequence goes on from JAYTAJ010000810.1 coordinate 1,572, forward strand.
CGCGATCACGGCTTCCTGCCGCTGGCGACCCGGGTCGCCGACCACCGCGAGTTCTTGCTGCGTCCGGATCTCGGACGACGGCTCGCGCCCGACTCGCTGCAGCGGCTGCGTGACACCGCGACCCGCGGCGCCGACGTCCAGATCATCCTCGCCGATGGCCTGTCCGCGGTGGCGTGCATGCAGTCGGGGCCGGAGCTGTACGCGGCGCTGGCGGCGGCGTGCACCCGGCGCGGCCTCACCGTCGGCACCGCGGTGTGCGCGAAGTTCGCGCGGGTCTGGCTCGAGGACGAGATCGGCGCCGAGGTCGGCGCCACGATCGCGATCATCGTCCTCGGCGAGCGGCCCGGCCTCGGCACCGGCGACGGCCTGTCGGCGTACCTGGTCCACGCGCCCGCGCTGGGCAAGACCGACGGCGATCGCAACATGATCAGCAACATCCACGCGCGCGGCACGCCGCCGCCCGAGGCCGCCGATCGGCTCGCCGCGCTCGCGGTCGCGATGATCGCGCAGGGCACCAGCGGCGTGTCGCTCGATCTGGCGAAGGTCGCGGGGCTGGTCGAGCGCGGCTATCGCGCGCCCCAGGTGCGGGCGCGGCTGGTGGGCCGATGACCTTGCTCGCGCCGATCGTGCCGACGGTGTTGTCGCTGCGGCGGCTGCCCCAGGCCGATCGCGCGGTGCTGCGCGCGTACGGCGCCGATCCCGATCGCCACGTCGCCCTCGGCCTCGTCACCTGCGATCAGGACGACGCCTTGTACGTCGCGCTCGACGAGGCGACCAAGCACGCCGCGGTCGACGTGGTGTTCGCGCGCAGCTTCTACGCGGGCAGCGGCCACGCGTCGGGCCGGCTGTCGGGCGAGATCCTCGGCGTGCTCGCGGCCCGCGATCCGCAGTCGATCGAGGACGGCCTCGCCGCGCTGGTCGCGTGCCTCGCCCACGACGCCTGCTTCTACGACGCCGACGGCCAGCGCGGCGTGACCGTGTTCCCTCACGTGATCGGCTCGCTCGGTCACTACCTCGCGGCCCAGAGCGGCCTCGCGGTCGGCGAGCCGATGGCGTATCTGGTGGCGCCGCCGATCGAGGCGACGATCGGCTTCGACGCGGCGCTGAAGGCGGCCGAGGTCCGCGCGGTGAAGATCATCGCGCCGCCGACCGAGACCAACTTCGCCTGCGCCTGGCTCGCCGGCGATCTGGCGGCGTGTCAGGCCGCGGCGTCGGCCTTCGCCGAGGCGGTGGTCGAGGTCGCGTCGCAGCCGAAACGTCGCTGACTAGCGACGGGCGCGGGTCGGGCGCGGCGGCGCCTTGGTGGGCGGCGGCTTCGGCTTCTTCGCCGCGGCCTTGCCGAGCGGCGGCGGGTGCCAGCCGAAATGCTCGACGGTGGTGACCTTCGGCGTCTTGCCGAGATGCAGGACGACGATGCCCTCGGCGGCCAGGGCCCGGGCCTGGGCCGCGACGCCGCCCGGCGGGGTGTCGATCAGGCTGCCGTCGTCGTCGACGATCCGCCAGTACGGCGCGATCGGGCCGAGGCCGGCGCCGCGCTCCTCCTCGGCGGCGGCAGCGACGATGCGCAGGCAGGCGCGGGTCGTGGCGCCGCAGGCGTCGTCGGCGTTGTGGCTCTTGGCGAGGCTGGTGCGGACCGCGCCGACGGTGGCGATGCGGCCCTGCGGGATGCGGCGGATGATCGCGTCGAGCTCGCGCGGCGAGGTCAGCACCAGGCCGGCCTCGACCCGCGGCGGCGGGCTGGTGTCGCGCTGGTCGATCGCGGTGCGAGGCATCGCCCGCATGGTGGAGCGGGCGCGGCCACCGTGCAAGCATCGC
>JAYTAJ010000811.1:0-3385 GCA_043737575.1 Myxococcales bacterium
GCGCCGTCGCCGGTCTCCGGATCGGCGCCGCACGCGCCGCGGTGGGCGAGCCGACCCAGCACCCGCAGCGCGTCCTCGACGATGCCGCGCGACTTCTCACCCTTCACGTGGGCGACGAACCCGACGCCGCAGGCGTCATGGTCGGTCGAGGGCAGGTACAAGCCGGGCATCCGGCCGACGATAACGCATCGCGTTAGTCAACGCATCGCCCGCGCGCATGGATACAATCGCGGTCTATGCCTGCGCCTACCCGTTGGCTGTTGGTCGCCTTGTGCCTGTCGCTCCTCGCCTGCAAGGGAAAGGAGAGGAAGGCCGCGGCGGCGGCGGTCGACACCGCCGCGGAAGAGCAGCTGATCGCGCGGCGCGACGCGCTGATGAAGAGCCGCGCCACCCTCGCCGAGGAGAAGGTCCGGCTCGCCGCCGAGCGCGAGAAGATCGCGCAGGCCGGCGGCGACACCGCCGAGGTCGACAAGAAGGCCGAGGAGCTGCGCACTCAGGAGCAGGCGCTGTCGACCCAGGAGTCGGACATCGTCGAGCAGCTGATGGACGAGCGCAAGACGCTGCTCGCGGCGGCCCAGGGCGGCGCCGACGCCACCGCCCAGGTCGCGGTGCGCGAAGCCGGCATCGGCGGCCGCGAGAAGCTCCTGGCGACGCGCGAGGATCGGGTGGCGCAGCGTGAGGCGACGCTGGCGACCCGCGAGCGCGAGCAGGCGCTGCGCGAGAAGGAGATGTGCAGCGGCGGCGGCACCACGACGATCATCCAGGCGGTCGATCCGAAGGCCGGCAAGCACACCCGCGGCGAGGTCGAGGGCGTGTTCGGCAAGGCCAAGTCGCTGATGAGCGACAAGGGCATCCTCGTCGACGATCTGCCGGCGGCGCTGCGCGAGCTGTACAAGGACACCGCCGACGGACTGAAGGACAACGAGATCGGCACCGCGTTCATCACCGCGACGCAGTTCTACAAGCAGGTCGCCGCGATGCAGGTCGATCGCGAGTTCGTCCAGGCCAAGAGCCACCGGCTGTCGGCGGTCGCCAAGCGCAAGTCGCTGTCCGACAGCGAGACCAAGCAGGTCTCGGATCTGCTGGCGAGCGCGACCGAGCTGTTCGTCGACGGCAACTACAAGGGCGCCAACAAGAAGCTCAACTCGATCTGGCCGGTCCTGAACCACTGAGGGAGCGCAGCGACCGAAGTGCCTCCGTGAGTCGAGTCCAATGATGCGACCCGCGCTGGCCGTGCTCGCCGCGATCGTCGGCGGCTGTGGCGGCGCCGCGCTGCCCGCGGGCGTGACCGCGCTGCCGACCGACGCCGACGGGCCGCTCGCCGCGCTGGCCCCGCTGCGCGAGGTGATCGGCGACGCGACCATCGTCGGGCTCGGCGAGAGCGCCCACGGCTCGGCCGGCTACGCCCGGCTGCAGCGGTGGATCGTCCAGGTCCTGGTCGAGCACGACGGCTTCCGGACCGTGATGGTCGAGCTCCTGTCCGACGAGGATGCGGTCCACGCCGCGTTCGCGACCTGCGCGCCCGACGCGCTGCGCACCGCGCTCTACCACCAGGGCTGGAAGGACTATCACCCCGATCGCCTCGCGCTGTACGCGTGGCTGTGCGCCTACAACCAGGCCCACCCCGACGATCCGGTCGCGGTGCGGACCTTCGATCCGCAGAAGCCGTGGGAGGACGCGCGGGCGCTGCGGGCGCAGGTCGCGCAGATCGATCCCGGCCGCGGCGCGATGGTCGACGCGATCGCGGCGAGCTGCTTCGGCGCCGGCCACGCCGATCAGCTGGCGTGGGCGTTCGCGCCCGAGACCACCGCGTACTTCAAGGACCAGCGGCTCGATCCCGAGCGCCACCGCGCGTGCGTCGACGCGCTCGACGCGATCGCGGCCGGGCTGCCCGACGGTGATGCCGCGAACGCCGTCGCCACCCTGCGCGCGTGGCAGGACAAGTCGTTCCGGTTCTGGTCGGCGCCCGCCGAGGCGCTCGCGATCCGCGAGGCCCAGATGGCGGCGAACCTGTTGTGGCGGTGGTCGTCGGATCGGCGCGGTCCGCAGAAGACGATCGTCCTCGCCCACAACGTCCACGTCGGCAAGACCCTGGTGCCGCCCGGTACCCGCAGCCCCGAGTGGAACGGCCTGTCGACGCTCGGCCACCGCCTCACCGCCGCGCTCGGCGATCGCTACCGCGCGATCGCGCTGACCGGCCACCGCGTCGACGCGATCTTCGACGTGTCGTACCCGGCGACGACCGGCGACGCGTCGCTCGACCTCCGCCTCCTCGCGCTGCGCCGACCATTCCTGCTGGTGCGCACCGCGGTGCCGTGGATCGCCGCGCGGCCGTGGTCCTTGCACGACGAGGACGAGCCCGACGGCCGCCGCTACGACGTCGCGCGCGCCTTCGACGCCCTCGCGTTCTTCGCCCACTCGCCGGGCGCGACGATGTTGCCGAAGCCCGAGTGACTAGCGGGCAGGGCAGGTCGCGGCGTCGGCGCGGACGAAGGAGTTGGTCCAGTTGGTCTCCCAGGTCGCGCCGTCGGTCGAGAACGCCTGCTCCCAGTCGGCGCGATCGGGGCCGTGCTTGGTCCAGCGGAAGCGAACCTTGACTGGGCGGCCGTCGTCGGTGTCCTCGCCGTAGAACTCGCCGACGTCGCCGTCGAAGCCGCCGACGACCGGCGGGAACAGCACGCCGTCGCGGCTGTTGACCCAGTAGATCGACCACTGCCGCTTGGCGCGATCGAAGGTCCGCACGCTGATGCCGGCCCAGCCCTTGGTCGGGAAGCGGATCTCGTCGACGTTGGCGACGCTGTCGAGGTAGAGCGTCGCGCACGCGGTGGCCGGGAACTCGTCCCAGTCGGTGCTGCCGACGCCGCGCGCGGTGAGCCGGCGGTTCGAGACCGTCCACGCGCCGGCCAGGAAGTCGAAGTCGTGGACGTCGCCGGTGCGGGTGGTGGTGTAGGTCGACGCGGGCGTGGCAAGGGACGCGGGCGTGGCGGGCGTGGTCATCGGCAGCTCCTTGGTGCAGGCCGCGGTGGCGGCGGCGATCGCGAGGATCGCGGTGGTTCGGTTGCGCATGTCCGACACCCTGCGCCTCCATAGTTGCCACCGCATGTCAGGTATGATCGGGCACGATCGTTTTTCATGCGCGCCAGCCGCCTCATGTCGATCTTGATGCTCCTGCAGACCCGCGGCCGGGTCAGCGCCCGCGTGCTCGCCGATCGGCTCGAGGTGTCGACCCGCACCGTCTATCGCGACATCGACGAGCTGAGCGCCGCCGGCGTGCCGGTCGTCGTCGAGCGCGGCGCCGCCGGCGGCTTCGAGCTGCTCGACGGCTGGCGCACCACGCTCACCGGCCTGACCGCGCGCGAGGCCCAGGCGCTGTTCGTGTCGGGGC
>JAYTAJ010000812.1:0-3383 GCA_043737575.1 Myxococcales bacterium
AGCTCCTCTTGCAGGCTCTTGGCCTGGAGGCCGAGGTAGATGCCGCCGCCCGCGAACAGGCCCGCGAACACGTACGCGACCACGGCGTCGCCGCGGCCCGGCTTCTTCGCGAGCTGGGTCTTCAGCTGGATCTCGGTCTTGGCCTGGACCTCGATCGTCGTCGTGTACGACTTGTAGCCCGAGCGCCGCACCGTGATGCGGTGGCGACCCTCCTTGACCGGCTTGCGGCACGGACCGCGCTCGCACAGGACCTCGCCGTCGAGGAGGATCTGGCTCGACTCGATGCCGAGGCCGCGGACGTTGAGGTAGCCGACCGGCGCGCCCTTGAGCTGCGCGACGACCTCGCTGGCCTCGCCCGCGATGATCTCGATCTCGTGCTCGCTCTCCTCGTAGCCGTCGGCGGAGATCCACACCTTGTGCTTGCCGGGCTTGAAGTTGCCCGAGAACGGCGTCTTGCCGATCGCGCCGACGTTCTTGTCGTCGAGGAAGATCGACGCGCCCGGCACGTTGGACTTGATCTCGAGCCAGCCGAGGTAGTCCTCCTCGGACAAGACGACCTGGATCACCATCAGCTTGCTGGGGTCGGCCGAGGTGCGGGCCTCCTTGCTCTTGTAGCCGCGCTTCTCGACCAGGTACTGGAACTCGCCGTCCATCGAGCCCGACCACGGCGTCTGGGCGAAGGGGCCCTTCTCCTTGCCGTTGATGTAGATGTTCGCGCCCTGCGGCTCGCTCTCGAACACCACCAGGCCGCGGACCTTGACCTCGCCGAGCTGCTCGATCGCCTCGGACGGGGTCGGCGCGGGCGGGGTGCCGCCGTCGGGCGGCGCCACGATCGGCGTGCCGTCGGGGTTGGTGCCGACCGGCGGATCGACCGGCTTGGGCGCGCGCAGCCGCTTGGCCTCCTCCTCGAGGATCACGATGGTCTTGGACAGGCTGTCGCGATCCTTCGCGTCCTTGTCCTCGCCGAGGTAGCGCTTGTAGTACTCGACCGCGCGATCGTAGGCCTCGGGGTCGGACTGCTTCTTGCCTTTCATCTGGTAGGCGGCGCCGATGTTGTAGAGGAACTGCGGCATCGGCCGCGCGTCGTACGCCTTCTTGAACGCGGCGGCCGCGTCGTCGAAGCGGCTCGACAGGTAGGCGGTCTCGCCGACGCTGAATGAGGCCTGCGCGCCCTTCCAGGGATCCCCCTGGGCCGAGGCGCCTGGCACCTCCAGCGCGAGCACACTACCGAGCGCCACCGCGATCGAAAGGACGAGCAGTTTAGATAGTTTCATCCCGGGACCTTCGGCAGAGAGTATCGCGGCGGTTGCTCAGAATCCACCCGCCACCGACAGCCCTGCGAAGTCGGAGCCGACCGACGGCGTGAGCGCCAGCGCCTTGACGTCGATCTGGCCGGTCGACGGCGGGCCCTTGTCGCGGAACGTGTAGTAGATCGCCGACAGGCCGATCACGCCCGCGAGGCCCCAGCCGCCGTAGGCGCCGTAGCGGATGTACTTGCGCTTGTCGTAGTACTTGTCCGTAGGCTCGAGGCCCTTCTGGTAGAAGTACGCGCCGGTCGCGCCGCCGGCGAGGATCGCGGTGAAGATGTACGCGACCACGGCGTCGCCGCGGCCCGGCTTCTCGGCGAGCTGCGGCGCGATCGTGATCTCGGTGCGCGCCTGGACGTCGAGGCGGGTGCGGTACGGCTTCCAGCCGCCGCGCGACACCACGATCGCGCGCGGGCCTTCCTTGACCGGGGTCCGGCACGGACCGCGCTCGCACACCACCGCGCCATCGACGATGACCCGGGCGCGCTCGAGGTTGGCGCCGCGGATATTGAGGTAGCCGACCGGCGAGCCCTTGAGATCGGCGGTGACCTCGTGGGTCTCGCCCGCGATGATCGTGAGCTCCTCGCGGTGCTCGTCGTAGCCGTCGGCGCTGATCCAGATCGTGTGCTTGCCCGGCTTGAAGTTGCCCGAGTACGGGGTCTTGCCGATCGCGCCCGAGGCCTTGTCGTCGGAGAACACCGACGCGCCCGGCACGTTCGACCGGATCTCGAGCCAGCCGAGGTAGTCCTCCTCGGACAGCACCACCTGCAGCACGACCAGCCGGTTGGGATCGGGCGCGATCGTCGACTCCTTCGACTTGTGGCCGCGCTTCTCGATGAGGACCTTGTGCGGCCCGTCGATCGAGCCCGACCACGGGGTCTGGGCGAAGACGCCGTTCTTCTTGTCGTCGAGGTAGATGTTGGCGCCCTGGGGCTCGGTCTCGATCACGACCAGGCTGCGGGTGACGACGTCGCCGAGCGCGGCGACCTCGGCCGACGGCGTGGCCTCGGGCGGCGGCGCGCCCTCGGTCGGCTTCAGCCGCTCGATCTCGGCGGTGAGCACCGCGATCGACTTGTCGACGGACGGCTTGTCGGTCGTCGCCGGATCGGCGGTGAGGAAGTTCTGGTAGTACTGCACCGCGAGCTCGTAGGCGGCGCGATCGCCCGCGGTCTTGCCCTGCATGTGGTACGCGGCCGCGGCGTTGTAGAGGAACGACGGCAGCGGCCGCGCGTCGTAGGCCTTCTTGAACGACTCGGCGGCGCCGCCGTAGTCCTTCGCCATGTACTTCTGCTGGGCCTCGTCGAACAGCGTCTGCGCGCGCTGGAGCGTGTCGGTTTGCTGCGCCAGCGCGGGGCCGGCGGCGGACAGGACGAGGACGACTGCGAGGACGGCGCGCACGAACATGCGCAGAGGATAGCCTCACGAACCACCGTCGCGCTACGCGGTGAATGTCACGTTGGCGTCGACGGGCGCGCGGCTGGTGCGGCAGGCGTTGGCGGGCGCGTCGGCGGCGAGGCCGAGCGCGACGCCGAACAGCAGCTGCTGCTCATCGCCGATCGGCAAGAGCGCGCGCAGCGGCTTCGGGTACGCGACGACCGACGCCATCGGGCAGGTGGCGATGCCGTCGACCGCGGCGGCCGCGAGCAGGGTGCCGAGCCAGACGCCGACGTCGAGGATCGCGTACGGCCCGAGCCGACGATCGACCGAGACCACCGCGACGTGGGGCGCGTCGAACAGCTCGAAGTTGCGCAGCCAGGCGTCGTAGCGCGCGGCCTTGTCGTCGCGGGCCAGGCCCATCGCGCCGTAGAGCGCCCCCGCGCACGCGCGGCGATGCGCGCTGTACGGCTCGGGGTAGTCGAGCGGGAACGCCAGCTCGGGGCTCGGCAGGCCGCTCTTGGCGGCGGCGATCAGCGCGGCGCGGATCTCGTCGGTGCGCGGCGGCTCGGTGACGACCACACGCCACGGCTGGATGTTGCACCACGACGACGCTCGCTGGGCCGCGCCGAACAGCGCGGTCAGCCGATCGCGCGCCAGCGGCTCGGGGCGAAACGCCCGCACGCTGGCGCGGGCGTCGAG
>JAYTAJ010000813.1:0-3373 GCA_043737575.1 Myxococcales bacterium
CACATGCCCGAGACCTGCGCCGCCCTCGGGCTGCCGGCGCCGACCCGCGTCGCGATCGAGACCGTGGCGCTGGCCCGCACCCTGATCGCCGACGCCGACGAGGCGACGGTCGCGCTGCGCACCGCGCTGTGCAAGCAGCTCGCGATCGACGTCGACCGCGCCGAGGTCTGCGGCGTCGAGGGGGCTCGCGCCGCCGAGGAGCTGATCGCCGACCTGGGGTGACGCCGCGCGACGCCGATCGTCGCGGGTGTCGCAGCGCGAATCCGCACCGCGTGGGTTGCCGCGTCGCGCGCCCGCTCGTACGGTTCGCGCCATGCAAGCACGTCCGCTCCGACGTTGGCTGTTCGCTCTCACCGTCGCGCTGACGACGACGGCGGTGACGACCGCCGTCGCCCAACCCGGTGCGGGCGCGCCGGCGCCGGTCGCCAAGCGTCGCCCCGCGCCGCCCGCCGATCCGCAGATCGCCCACGAGAAGTACGTCTTGCCCAACGGCCTCGAGGTGATCCTCGCGCCCGACTCGACGGTGCCGATCGTCGCGGTGAACGTCTGGTACCACGTCGGCTCGGGCTACGAGGTCCCGGGCAAGACCGGCTTCGCGCACCTGTTCGAGCACATGCTGTTCCAGGGCTCGAAGAACGTCGGCGAGGATCGTCACTTCGAGGTCCTGAAGAACATCGGCGCCGGCGACGTCAACGGCACCACCAACCCCGACCGCACCAACTACTTCGAGTCGGTGCCGTCGAACCAGCTCGAGACCGCGCTGTGGCTCGAGAGCGATCGCATGACCCACCTGCTCGAGCTGCTCAACAAGCGCAGCCTCGACAACCAGATCGAGGTCGTGCGCAACGAGCGGCGCCAGCGCTACGACAACGTGCCCTACGGCAAGGCCCGCTTCGCGCTGTACGAGGCGATGTACCCCGAGGGTCATCCGTACCGCTACCTCACGATCGGCCGCCACGAGGACCTGACCTCGGCGTCGCTCGACGACGTGATCGCGTTCTGGAAGACCTGGTACGTCCCGGCCAACGCGACCCTGACCGTCGCCGGCGACTTCGACGCCGCGGCGATCAAGCCGATCATCGAGAAGTGGTTCGGCTCGCTGCCGAGCTCGAAGAAGCCGACCGTGGTCGCGATCCCGGCGCCGCAGCCCCGCGCCGAGCGCCGCACCATCGACGACGGCTTCGCCAAGCTGCGCCAGGTGACGTGGGCGTTCCACAGCCCCGGCAACTTCGGCCCGGGTGACGCCGAGCTCGACGTCCTCGCCAGCGCCCTCGGCGCCGGCGGCACCGGTCGGCTCTACAAGATCCTGGTCCACGAGCAGCAGCTCGCGCAGAGCGTGAGCGTGTTCCAGAACGGCTCGGGCTTCTCGGGCATGTTCGTCGTGACCGTGACGCTGCAGACCGGCGCCGATCTCGCCGAGGTCGAGCGCATCGTCGGCGCCGAGCTGGCGCGGGTCCGCACCGAGCCGATCGCCGACGCCGAGATCCGGCGCGCGGTCGGGCAGCGCGAGGCCCAGGTCATCTGGTCGCTCGAGGGCCTGATGGTCCGCGCCAACATCCTGCAGTCGTACAATCACTACCTCGGCGATCCCGATCGCATCTCGTTCGATCTCGATCGCTACCGCAACACCAGCGCCGACGGCATCCGCGCGATCGCCGCGTCGGTCCTCGAGCTCGATCGCGCGGTCGTCATCGTGACGATGCCCGCCGCGGGACCGGCTGCGCCGTCCACGGGAGGTGGCAAGTGACGTCCGTCCGCTTCGTCTGGATCTCCGTCGCGCTCCTCGCCGCGTGCTGTCCGACCCCGGCCAAGCAGGCGGCCACCACCCCGGAGGTGCCGGTCGTCGTCGAGCCTGAGCCGCCTACCACCACGGAGCCGCCCGTGACCCAGCCGCCTGCGATCCTCACCCAGACGGCGCAGCCGCAAGCGCTGGTCTTCCCCGACGAGGCGTTCCGCGCCAGCCAGCCCGACGCCGGGCCGCCGCGGCCGTTCCAGCTGCCGAAGGTCCAGACCTTCAAGCTGCCGAGCGGGCTGCAGGTCTATCTGATCGAGCAGCACACGTTGCCCGTGGTCAGCCTCGACCTGTCGTTCGACGGCGGCGCGATGACCGATCCGGTCGGCAAGGAGGGCCTGGCGTCGGTGTGCATGGCGCTGATGAGCGAGGGCACCGAGCAGCTCGACAAGATCGCCTTCGCCGAGGCGCTGGCCGACGTCGCGTCCAACGTCAGCTCCTATGCCGGCGGCGACACCCAGGGCGTCGCGATGTCGTCTTTGACCAAGCACCTCGACACCACCTTCGGGCTGTTCGTCGACACCCTGCGCACGCCCGGCTTCCGCGCCGACGAGCTCGAGCGCATGATCAAGCGCCGGCTCGAGGGCCTGAAGCAGTCGAAGGGCAGCCCCGAGGCGGTCGCGTCGCGGGTCGCCGGCCCGGTGCTGTACGGCTTCGCGCACCCGTTCGGCCGCATCGTCACCGAGGCGTCGCTCAAGGCGATCTCGATCGACGACTGCAAGCGCTACCACGCGTCGCAGCTCAAGCCCGGCGGCGCCCGGCTGTTCGTCGTCGGCGATCTGACCGCCGCCGCGATCAAGCAGCGCTTCACCGGCCCGAGCCTCGCGACCTGGAAGGGCAAGGCGCCGAAGCCGCCGCGCCTGGTCGCGCCCAAGACCGCCAAGGCGCGCATCGTGTTCGTCGACGTCCCCGGCGCGGCGCAGTCGCAGATCGGGCTGTCGTACTTCGGCCCGCAGCGCAACGCCCCCGACTTCTTCCCGACCTCGATCATGTCGTCGATCTTCGGCGGTGGCTTCACCAGCCGCCTCAACATGAACCTGCGCGAGGACAAGGGCTACACCTACGGCGCCCGCGGCGGCGTCAACTACAGCCGCGCCTACGGCGTGGTGTCGGGCGGCGCGTCGGTGCGCAGCGACGCGACCTACCAGTCGCTGCTCGAGCTGCACCGCGAGCTCGGCGAGCTGAAGTCCGGGGCCAAGCCGCCGACCGACGACGAGATGAAGCGCGAGAAGGCCAGCGCGATCCTCGGGATGCCCAGCCGCTTCGCCACCGCGGGCGCGTCGCTCGGCATGTTCCGCGCGCTGGTGTACTTCGGGCTGCCGCTCGACTACTGGGGCAGCTACGTCGACAAGGTCACCAAGGTCACCAAGGCCGAGGTCGCGAAGGCCGCGGCCAAGCACCTGCAGGACGGCGCCGCGGTCTACGTCGTCGTCGGTGACAGCCAGGCGCCGATGATCGTGCGCGACGGCAAGGCCGACCAGCCGCTCAAGCGCGGCGACAAGCAGCTCAACCTGCGCGAGGCGCTCGAGCTCCTGGTCGCGGATCAGACGCTCGGCACCGGCGGCCTGATCGTCCTCGACG
>JAYTAJ010000814.1:0-3371 GCA_043737575.1 Myxococcales bacterium
GCGACCGCGTAGGTGAGCGTCGTGAGCTGCTCCATGCGGCGATGATACGTGCGAGAGAGGGGACTCGAACCCCTACGGATTGCTCCGCTGGTACCTAAAACCAGTGCGTCTACCAATTCCGCCACTCTCGCGGTGACGCGGGTGTAGCACGATCGCTCGGGTCACTCGATCGTGACGGCGCCGAGGTGCCACAGCGCGGGGCCGCGGTACAGCGGCGTCGCGACCACCTCGCGGCTGCGGCGGGCCCGCGCCACCAGCGCGATCGCGTCGCCGCGCAGGATGCCGCCGCGGATCCGGGTCGCGTCGATCGCGCCGCTGGCGATCGCGGCGCGGAACCAGCCGGTGGTCGGCTCGACCTCGAGCCACGCCAGCTCGTCGACGATCACGGCGCCGCTGCCGCCGAGCTCGGCGGCGGCGAGGTCGCCGGGCGGCACCACCAGCCCGCGGACGCCGCCGTTGGGTTGGGCGCCGCGCAGCGCGGCCTCGCGAGCGTCGAGGCCGAGGCCCGCCGCGACGCCGCGGGTCACCAGCGGGAAGCGCCGCACCGGCTCGCCGCGATCGCCGAGCGGCGCCGAGCGCCAGCCGAACGGCAGCGTGCCGTCGCTGTCGAGCGACAGGGTCGCACCGTCGACGATCGGCCGACCGACGCGGTAGCGGACCAGGCCCTGGCGCTCGAGCCCGGGATCGGCCTGCTCGACCAGCGCGGCGAGCAGGCCGTGGCCGCCGTGGAGGAGCGCGTCCGCGCGCAGCGCGACCGGGTACGAGCCGGGCGGCGGCGGCGCGGCGTCGGGGTGGAGCGCGGCGAGCTGGGCGGTGGCGCGCGCACCCGCGAGGTCGAGGTCGCCCTGGCGGCGGGCCCGCCGTGCGATCGCGCCGACGCCGCCGCCGTCGAAGCCGACCTCGACCGCGACCTCGAGGCGGGTCGCCCGCCAGCGCGCGCGCTGGCCGCGCCGCGTGGTCAGCTCGACGTCGTCGACCGCGACCTCGGCGAAGCCGCGCGCGATCGGGTGCGGCGCGATCGCGGCCATCAGCGCGCCGACCAGGCGGTCGAGGGCGGCGCCGAGCGCGGCCGGATCGATCGCGGGATCGACCAGCGCGACCTTGGCGGGCGCGGCCGGCGACGGCGACCGCCAGACCGGGCCGATCGCGTCGTCGGCGCGCTGCATCGCGTCGGCGACCGCGCGGGTGGCGTCGCCGTCGGCGGCGAGCTCGCAGGTCGCGCTGCCGCGGCCCTTGGGCTGATCGCGGTGCAGCTCGGCGATCAGCGCGGCGCGCTCGGCGGTGCCGTGCTCGTCGCGATCGCCCCAGCCGCGCCACGCGGTGCGCGTGGTGGTGAGCCGCACCGTCCAGTCCTCGATGTCGCGGTGGCGACCGAGCGCCCGCACCAGCCGCAGCCGATCGGCGGCGGCGGTCACGCGGCGCCTCGCGACGGCACGATCGCGATGCGGGTCAGCACCGACGGCGCGACGATCGCGCGGGCCGGGCGCTCGTCGTCGAGCGGCGCGAAGGTCTCGGCGCGATCGCCGATCGCGCGGATGGCGCCGAGGATCCCGGCGGCGTCGCCGCGCAGCTCGACATCGCGCCACGACTCGCCGCTGCGCTTGCCCTTCACCAGACGGCGGGCCCGGGTCGCGCGGATCGCCAGGCCGCCGCGGCCGTCGTGGCGCAGGTCGACGATGCCGTCGATCACGAAGCCGTCGTCGAGCTCGGCCTCGAGCGCGCCCGGGCCGGCGGCGCCGAGCGCCATCACCAGGTTCGACGGCCCGCGCGAAAGCGTCCACCGCGGTGCGGTGCGCCGCGCCCGCCCGCTCGCGCGCCGCAGGTCGGGGCCGGTCAGCGCGATCGGCGCGGCGGGCGCGCCGAGATCGTCGAAGAAGTAGCTGGCGAACCCGCCGGGCAGCGTCGGATCGTCGGTGACCGCGGCGAGCCCGTCGGCCGGCACTCGATCCCACGCGACGTCGAGGATCCCGGCCACCACCGATGGCGCCAGCACGACGTCGGCCGCGGCGTGGGGCCGGATCGCGCTCGCGGTGTGCACCGCCAGCGCGTCGGCGCTGGCCCGCGCGAGCGCGGCGTCGTCGAGCCGCGCGTGATCGGGGCCGAAGCCGCCGACCACCTCGGCGGTGCCCGCGATCGGCGCGTTGCCCTGCCACGCCACCGCGGTCGCGCCGATCCGGGTCCGGACCAGGCGCTGGCCGCGATCGGCGTTGGCGGTGACGACCCAGCTGCGCTCGTCGTCGCAGGTCACGTACGCGGCGCGGTAGACGATGCGGCTGGTCGCGGTCGCCTCGGCGCGCTTGGCGATCACCTCCGCCTGCGCGAGCCAGTCCCCGGTCGCGAGCTGCTCGGGATCGATCTCGAAGCTGCCCTCGTCGTCGATCGGCGCGCCGATCGTCACCGCGGTCGGCCCCGCCATCGGCGCGTCGTCGACCAGCGCCTGGGCCGCCTGCCGCACCCGCGCCGGGGTCGCGCGATCGAGGGCGCGCTCGCGCCACGCGCCGCGGCCGTCGAGCCCGCCGACCACCACCGCGATCGTCGTCGCGTCGGTGACGTCACGCTGCGCCAGGTCGACCAGCGCGCGGACCCGGCGCCGCACCAGCGCGTAGGCGACCGGCTCGCGCAACCGGGTCGCCAGGATCGCGATCGCGTCGCGCAACCCGAGCCGCACCGCCTCCAGCTCGTCGCGGCCCAGCGACGCGGGCGGCCGCCGCGGCGCTGCGCAGCCCAGGCTGCCGAGGAGCGCCACCGCGGTCCCGGCCCCGGCGGCGCGCAGCAGCTCGCGGCGGTTCCACACCCCGCGAGCCTACTCCACTACCGCTTCGCCGTGCCCGAGACCCGTCGCCGCGCGGGCGCCGTCTTCGGCCGCGCCTTCGCGGGCGCGACCGGCTTGATCACCGCGCCCGGGGCGCCCGCGTCGAGCCAGGCCGCGACCCGCCCGAAGTCGGCGAACCGCGTCGCCTTGCCCTCGGCGCCGAGGAACGCGAGCAGGTAGCTGCGGCCGTCGATCTCGGCGCCGGTGATGAAGCAGTAGCCCGCGGCCCGGGTGTAGCCGGTCTTGCCGCCCTTCACGTGGTACGTGCCCGCGACCAGCGGCTGGTTGGTCGAGCCGTAGGTGACCTTGGCGTAGCCCGACCGCGACTTCACCGTCGCCGTCGCGGTCCCCATGATCTTCGCGAGGATGTCGTCGCGCAGCGCCGCGCGCAGCGCCAGCGCCATCTCGCGCGCGGTCGACACGTTGCCGCGTAGCCCCGACGAGTCGGTGAACCGGGTCTTGTTGAGGCCGAGGTCCTTGGCGACCGCGTTCATCTCGGCGATGAGCTGGTCGCGGGTCATGCCCGCGGCGCGACCCAGCGCGGTCGGCGCCCGGTTGT
>JAYTAJ010000815.1:0-3370 GCA_043737575.1 Myxococcales bacterium
GCCCGGCAGGTCAGTGGTCAGCTTGGCGTTGCAATACCCGATGGCCCAGAAGCCGAGTACTGACCGCGGTAACCCGGCCCAGACCCCCTTGTAGTCGACGGGCGAGACGATGTTCCGCGCGTGGCGGACCGAGACGGCGAGGATGAGCGAGGCCGCGAGCCCGATCGCGAGCATCTTGTCCCACGGCGCAGCGACCAGGTGCGCATCCTTGTAGACGGTGTAGACGATCGCGGCCGGCGCGACGATGTGCGAGAGGTGATCGCTGATCGTGTCGTACTCGGCGCCGAACGCGTTCGCCGTGCCGAGCTTGCGCGCGACCCAGCCGTCGAGGGCGTCGCCGAACAGGTAGCCGAGCAGCATCGACACGCCGGCCCAGAACGGCTCGCGCTCGACGCACAAGCAGATCGCGATCACGCCGCCCATCGCGTTGATGGTCGTGAAGATGTCCTTGATGCCGAACATGCGAGCCGGGGCTCGCTTCACGGGCGGGGGGGCGTCAGACCGACTTGACGCGGGCACGGACACGCTGCGGCTCCATCGGGACCAGGTCGTGCTCGAGCAGCGTGATGCGGCTGAGCTGCTCGAGCTTGCGACCCTCGTACGCGGTCGTCATGAACGCGTCGATGATCTGCGCGTTGAGCTCGAGCGTCGACTTGAGCGCGATGCACAGCACGTTGCAGTTGTTGATCTGGCGCGCCATGGTCGCGTCCTCGACGGACAGGCAGCGCGCGGCGTAGATGCCGCTGAACTTGTTCGCGGCGATCGACACGCCCATGCCGGTCGAGCACAGCAGCACGCCCATCGCGTCGGCGCGGCCGCGGACCCGCTCGCACACCCGCTGGGTCGACGACAGGTAGTGTGGCGTGTCGCCGTGGACCGCCGACATCACCAGGCCGTGATCCGACATCACGCGGACGTAGGCGTCGACCTCGGGCAGCCCGTGGTGATCGAAGCCAAAGACGATGTTCTTGCCGACGTGGTGGCCGATTTGCGAGATCACGAGGCTTCTCCGCGCATGAGCTTTGACTCGACAGGAACCGAACGCGCCCCGACCACCGGCCCCAACACGCTATCCAACGCGCGGAGCAAGCCCGCGACATCGTCGTCGGTCAGGTCACCGATGGTGCTGACCTGGAAGTGACGCTCGTTGCCCGGCACGCCGTAGAGGACGAAGTAGCCCTCGGCCTGCAGGCGCGGCGCGAGCTCCGAGTAGGAGATCCCGGCCGGCAGCGAGAAGTTCACGGCGATCCACGACAGGTGCTCGCGCGGCAGGAGCGGCGTGCAGCCGTAGGTCGCGAGGTGCGCGGCGACGGTGTCCATCTGGCGCTGGATGCGCGCCATGTGGTTCGCGATCCCGATCTCGCGCAGGTGGCGGCACGCGGCGTGGAGCGCGGCGTAGAGCGCGACCGGCTGCGCGAACCGCGGCTGGTTCTCGGCGCGCTGGCGCTCGCACTCGGCGATGATGTCGAGGTAGTAGCTGCGCTGGCCCCTGGGACCAGACTGTGCGGCCTTGAGCGCCGGCAGCGCCGCGAGCCGCACGAACACGATGCCGAGACCGGGTGCGGCCATCACCGCCTTCGCCGACGACGTCACCGCGAGGTCGAGCTCGGCGGCCTCGATGTCGACCGGGTACGCGAACGCGCTCGAGATGATGTCGGCGCCGACCGCGACGCCGCGGGTCTTGCAGGCGCGGCCGATCTCGACCATCGGGTTGACGAGGCCCATGCGGGTCTCGTGGCTGACGAAGAAGCACCACTTGATCTCGGGGTGCGCGTCGAGGAAGTCGGCGACCTTCGCGGCATCGAGCGGCTGCTCGGGGCTACCGTCGAGGACGAGGTGGGCGAGGCCGTTCTGCACCGCCTGGTCGACCAATCGCGCGCCGAAGAAGCCGTTGCGGAGGATGAGCCCGGTGCCGAGGCCGCCCAGCGCCTGCAGGCAACCCTCGTTCGCGCCCGTGCCGGTCGCGGTCACGATCGCCGCGAAGTAGTCAGCGGGGTTCCGCAGGCCGAGCAGCTCGCCCATCGTCGACTGGATCTCGGCGAACATCGCGCGAAAGCCGGCCTGGCGATGGTAGTTGCACGGCGGATCGGCCATCGCGGCCGCCACCACCGAGGGGATGCGGACAGGCCCCGGGGTAAAGAGGACGGGAGTGAAGAGGATGGGTGATGGCATGAAGGTACGGCTGGTAGCTGGTGACGGCGGAGCGTTGAAGACCTGTCACACGTCACGCCGGGGTGACCGTTTTCCGACAGGTTTGCAGGCTGGATCGCGCGGTTGAGCCCGCGCCCTCGTTGGGTGAGGACTCAAAGCAAGGCCCATGCCCCGAAACGCCGACCGCCAGACCCGATCGAGGGCCTGGCGGCGCGGGCGACGGTGAACCGTGAACGCTACTGGGCGCGGCAGGCCGCCTCGACGTCGGCGACCTCCTTGGGGCACGCCAGGGTCAAGTTCTCGTTGCCGTCCTCGGTGATGAGGATGTCGTCCTCGATGCGGACACCGATCCCGCGCAGCTCGTCGGGGACGTCGGGCGCGTCGACCGCGACGTAGAGGCCGGGCTCGATCGTGATCACCATGCCGGGCGCGAGCGGGCGGGCCTTGCCGTCGCGGGTGTACGCGCCGACGTCGTGGACGTCGAGGCCGAGCCAGTGCGACGTCAGGTGCATGTAGAACTTCTTGTACGACGCGTCGTCGATCCGCTCCTGCACCGTGCCGGTCAGCAGGCCGAGATCGATCATGCCCTGGGTCAGGCCGCGCACGCAGTGCTGGTGGATCTCCTCGATCGTCGCGCCCGGACGCGCCAGCGCGATCGCCGACTTCTGCACCGCGAGGACGAGGTCGTAGATCGTGCGCTGCGGCGCGGTGAAGGTGCCACTGGCCGGCCAGGTGCGGGTGATGTCCGCGGTGTAGAAACCGTACTCGCAGCCGGCGTCGACCAGCACCAGATCGCCGTCGGCGATCGCGCAGCGGTTCTCGACGTAGTGGAGGATCGTCGCGTTCTCGCCCGCGCCGACGATCGTGCCGTAGCCGGGGCCGGAGCCGCCGCGGCTGCGGAAGGTGTAGTTGATCGTCGCCTCGAGCTCGTACTCGAACGTGCCGGGGCGACCGGCGCGCATCGCCGCGACGTGCGCGTCGCTCGAGATCGCGGTGGCCTTGCGCAGCGCGTGCAGCTCGTCGGGCGCCTTGTGCAGCCGCAGCTCGTGGAGCGCGGCGCGCGGATCGACGACGGCGCGGGGCGGACGCTGGCCGCGCTTCTCGAGGCGGCGCAGCCGGACCAGCGCGGCGGCGACCAGCTGATCGGCGTCCTCGTCGAGGCCGAGCTCGTAGTACAGCTCGTCGCAGTTCGCGATCAGATCGGCGAGGCGGGTCGGGA
>JAYTAJ010000816.1:0-3369 GCA_043737575.1 Myxococcales bacterium
GGTGCGCGCGCTGATGATCGCGGCGACGCTCGGCGGCTGCGCGTGGTTCGACGCCGGCCCGCCCGATCGCGCGTGCAAGGTCGATCGCGAGTGCTTCCAGGCCCAGGGCGAGCTCTGCGATCAGGACACGTTCACGTGCACCGTCCGGCTCGACGGCGGCACCGCCGCGCCGATCGACGCGCCGATGATCGACGCGACCGCGGCCGGAGCCCCGCGATGATCGCGCGCGCGACCGTCGCCGCGATCGTCGTCGCGTTCGCCGCCGACGCCCACGCCGGCGGCGTCGAGCGACCCAACGGCATCGGCGCCCGCGCGGTCGGGCAGGGCGGCGCCTTCGCCGCGATCGCCGACGACGCCACCGCGTGGCACTGGAACCCCGCCGCCGCCGCCCTCGCCGCGCCCAACTTCGTCCTCGGCGGCGAGCTGGTGATCGCGCCGCGCAGCTACGTCCCGATCGCCGCCGACGGCACCCGCGGCGCGCCGCAGTCGCCCGACACGCCGATCGTCCCGGTGCCCGCCCTCGGGATCGCGGCGCGGCTCACCGATCGCATCACCGCCGGCGTCGGCGTGTGGAACACCTTCGGCGGCCAGCTCAGCTACGAGCCGACCGACGATCCCGCGATCGACGCCAGCCAGGAGCTGCTCGTCGAGATCGCGGCCGGGCTCGCGTACCGGGTGTCGCCGCGCCTCGCGATCGGTGTGAC
The DNA here is from genome assembly GCA_043737575.1 of Myxococcales bacterium. Taxonomy (GTDB): domain Bacteria; phylum Myxococcota_A; class Polyangia; order Haliangiales; family Haliangiaceae; genus UBA2376. The sequence goes on from JAYTAJ010000816.1 coordinate 705, forward strand.
GGCGCGCGTCGGTGTCGGCCTGTTCTCGGTCAGCGCGACCCGCCGCCCGGTGTCGAGCGAGATCGACGGCAGCGGCGTCGGCCTCGGCGTCGGCCTCGGCGTGGCGTGGCGGCCGCACCCGCGCCTCGCGATCGGCGCGACCTGGCGCAGCGCCCTCGACGTCGACGTCACCGGCCGCGGCAAGCTCGAGGTCGGCAGCGGCCTCGATCTCGAGATGGTGCATCGCCAGGCCTGGCCGCAGTCGGCCGAGCTCGGCGTCGCGGTCGCGGTGACGCCGCGGGTGCGGGTCGCGGCGCAGCTCGACTGGACCGGCTGGTCGAGCTTCGAGCGTCTCGATGTCCGCTTCCCGTCGAACGAGGCGGCGAGCCAGTCGTTCGCCCTCGACTGGAGCAACTCGCTGACCGGCCGGGTCGGCGTCGAGTGGCGCACCACGCCGACCCTGACGGTGCGGACCGGCGCCTACCTCGATGGCAACGCGGTGCCCGATCGCACGATCGAGCGGCAGTACCTCGACACCACCAAGCTCGGCGGCGCGGTCGGCGCCGGGCTGCGGTTCGGCGTGTGGCGGGTCGATCTCGCGTTCGATCTGCTCACCGGTCCGCCGCGCACGGTTCCCGACAACACCGCCGACGTCGGCCCCTTCACCGGCCTCGCCAACGTCGCGCCCGGCGAGCACGATGGTAGCGTCTACACGTTCGAGCTCGCGCTGGGTCGGCGACTATGAACCAGAGGGTTTGACTCTCGAAGTGTGTCCCGGCTATCATTTTTTTCATCGAGGCGCACCCTGCGTCCGAGGGGACCATGCGAATCGTCCGTCGCGTGCGCGCTGATGCTGGTGTACTCGCCCTGGTGCTGGCCGCAGCCGGGTGCGTCGAGGCGTTCGACGGCTCCAACGTCCAGATCGACTTCAACAGCGGTGTCCAGACCAACACCCGGCCCGGCGACACGCCGCAGCCCGATCAGCCGCCGGCCAACACCCACTACGTCCTCTACGGCGCCGATCTGGTCTACCAGCGCGACGCCAACAACCGACCCGTGCTCGACGTCGCCGGCCAGCCGGTGATCCTGCGCTCGTTCCTGTTCGAGGTGCAGCGCTTCGAGATCCGCAGCGCGATCGATCGATCGTCGCCGTGCTTCATCGACCTCGAGCGCACCCGCTTCCCCGGCATCCACGTCACCCAGTACGCCGCCGCGGTGCGGGCCGCGACTGGCATCACCGATCCGTTTCTACCCGGCCAGGATCCCGACGACGTCACCGACGTGCTCACCGCCGATCGCCGCGCTTCCAACCTGCCGCTGATCGAGTCGGCGCTGAAGGCGGTGACCAGCTACGCCGACTTCCGCTACCCCGCGATCGGCACCCAGTGCGCCAACGAGGCCGGCGTCGATCGCATGTTGATCCCGCCCGCGACCTGCGCCGATCCCGAGTCGAACGCGCTGCGGCTCGAGCGCTGCCGGCTGGCGTGGGCGGCGAACCCGGAGTTCTACGAGGGCTCCGACAAGGTCTTCACGCTGCCGCTCAACGGTCGCTTCTTCGGGATGGTCGAGGGCATGAACCCGATCAACAACGGCTTCGTCGGCGGCTCCGGCTTCTTCGTCGATCCGAACCTGGTGGATCTCGAGGCCTACGTGTTGAACTGGCAGTACGACGATCTCGATCACGACGGCGCGCCCGACGTGCCGATCGGCTCCCCGAGCAGCCCGACCGGCTTCCCGTACATGCAGGGCAAGCCGGTCCAGGTCACGCGCGGCACCTTCACCGTGTCGCTGCGCCACGCGACCAACCCGCGCATCACCGCCACCATGGCGATCTTTCCGAACCTGGGTTCGGACGACGTCCACTTCTAGGAGCCGCTCATGACCCCTCAATTCACCAGCGTGCTCGTCGCCGCCGTCGCGGGCGCGATCGCGGCCGGCTCCCTCGGGTGCAACGCGGTCGACTGTGGTGTCGGCACGATCGAGAGCAACGGCTCGTGCGTGCCCGCCGACAACATGCCCGACGAGGCGCAGTGCGGGGACGGCACCAAGCTCGGCCCCGGCGGCACCTGCATCCCCGAGCTCGAGGTGGTGTGCGATCCCGACACCACCGAGGAGCAGGTCGATCCCGGCACTGGCGTGATCACCTGCGTCGGCATCGGCACGCCGACCGACTGCGCGACCGATCTGCCGTGCGCGGCGCCGATGGCCGGCAAGAGCACGATCTGCGGGCGGCTGTTCGACAGCCAGACCGATCAGCCGATCCAGGCGGCGGGCGCGACCGGTGCGCTGTGCGATCCCGACAACCCGACCGCCGACGGGCCGTGCTCGTTCAAGCTGTCGTACGTCGACGCGCTGCAGTTCGCGATGACGCCGACCTCGACGCCCGAGCTGATGTCCGACTCGGCGATCGTCGACGACTGCGGCCGCTTCAAGGCCACCAACATCGCGCTGTCGTCGTTCGGCTTCACCGGCATCGCGATCGACGACGCGGCCGGCACGGGCGATCGGGTCAAGCTCACGGGCGTCGCGCTCGACGACGACACCGCCAAGCCCGCGCGGCGCTTCGCGGGCTACGTGACGCGCAACGCGACCGACCTGGCGTGGACGACGACCTCGGGCATCGCGGGCGAGAGCTTCGCGACCCGCGGCGTCCTCGCGGCGGTGTTCCGCCACGGCCCGATGTCGG
>JAYTAJ010000817.1:0-3369 GCA_043737575.1 Myxococcales bacterium
ACCCGTTCCCATCCCGAACACGGAAGTTAAGCTCTCCAGGGCCGATGGTACTGCAGGGGCAACTCTGTGGGAGAGTAGGTCGTTGCCGGGGTCTTTTTGAGCAGCCCAGTTCTATCCGAACTGGGCTGTTCGCTTTTTCGGCTTCGCACGGCTGCGCCGCCTCGCAGACGCATCCGAATGCGTCTGCGCATTCATACTCGTGCGCGACTACTCGAGACCGGAGGGAACCACCCCGTCACCGCGGACGGGACCGACTAGCCTGCGTATCCGCCCAGTTCTCTCCGAACTGGGCTGTTTCCGTTTCGGCATCCGTCGCGGCGAGCGCAGCGTCGCGAAAACTCGCGCACGAGTATGAATGCGCAGACGCATTCGGATGCGTCTGCGAGGGGGCGAAGCCCCTATCGGGCGTATTCGGAAGCGCGGGTCTCGCGCACCACGACGACGCGGACGGCGCCTGGATAGGCGGACTCGGACTCGATGGCGCGCGCGATGTCGCGCGACATCACGACGGCCTGGGCGTCGTCGACCACGTCGCTCTGGACCATGACGCGGACCTCGCGGCCGGCCTGGAGGGCGAAGGCCTTGCCGACGCCCGGAAAGCGGGCGCAGATCGCCTCGATGTCCTCGAGGCGGCGAATGTACGAGGCGAGCTGCTCGCGGCGCGCGCCGGGGCGGGCGGCCGACAGCTGGTTGGCGGCGGCGACGACGTGGTCGAGCAGCGAGGTCGCGGCGACCGTGCCGTGGTGCGACGCGATCGCCTGGCAGATGCGCGGCGCCTCGCCGTGCTTGCGCGCGACCTGGGCGCCGATGTCGGCGTGATCGCCCTCGTGCTCGTGGTCGACGCCCTTGCCGAGATCGTGCAGCAGGCCGGCGCGGCGAGCCATCTTGACGTTGATGCCGAGCTCGCCCGCCATGATGCCCGCGAGGTAGCCGACCTCGACCGAGTGCGCGAGCAGGTTCTGCGCGTACGACGACCGCATCTTCAGCTGCCCCAGCAGGCGCACCAGCTCAGGGTGGAGCCGATGCACGCCGAGATCGAATGCCGCCTGCTCGCCGGCCTCGCGACACACCTTGTCGACGTCCTTCTCGGCCTTGCGGACGACCTCCTCGATCTTGGTCGGGTGGATGCGGCCGTCGGCGACCAGGGCGCCGATCGCCAGGCGCGCGATCTCGCGGCGCACCGGGTTGAAGCACGAGATCGTGATCGCCTCGCTGGTGTCGTCGATGATCACGTCGATGCCGGTCGCGGCCTCGAGCGCGCGGATGTTGCGGCCCTCGCGGCCGATCAGCCGGCCCTTCATGTCGTCGGACGGCAGCGGCACCACCGCGACGGTGCGCTCGTGGACGAACTCCGACGCGTAGCGCTGGATCGCGGTCGCGATGATGGTCTTGGCGCGGGCCTGGCTCTCGCGCTCCGCGTCCTCGGTGATGCGCTTGACCTCGACCGCGGCGGCGGCGTGGGCCTGCGATCGCACCGACTCCTCGAGCCGGGCCCGGGCGGCGTCCGCGGACAGGCCGGCGACCTCCTCGAGGCGCTGCTTGGCCGAGGCCTGGGCCGCCTCGGCCTTCTCGAGTGCGGCGTCGATCTGCTTGGCCTTGCCGTCGGCCGAGCGCTCGCGCTTGTCGAGCTCGCCGCCGCGGCGGTCGGCGTCCTTCTTGGCGCGGTCGAGCTCGCGCTCGCGCTGGGTCAGCCCCTCCTCGCGGCGGGTCAGCTCGGTGCGGCGGGTCCGCAGCTCGTCGTCGAGCTCGGCCTTGCGCTTCTGCGCCAGCTCCTGGCCCGCGAGCTCGGCGGCGCGGCGCAGCTCGGCGGCGTCGGCCTCTGCAGCGCTGCGCAGCTTGGCGACGGTGGCGTCGGTGGCGGCGGGATCGGTGGCGGCGCCGCGCCAGAAGCGCGCGATCAGCAGGCCCGCGATCGCGCCTCCGACGATCGCGACGGCGATCAGCAGGATGTTCATGTCGTCGGTCCTTTGCGGGCGACACCGAGGGGCGCGCCCGGATGCAACGCGACCTCGGTCGCGATCAGGTGGACAGGGCAGTCGTGGGCGTGGATGGGGAGCCGGTCGACGAGCTGCTGCTCGAAGCCGAGCCCGATGCGGAGCGCCGTCGGCGCCATCGGCAAGGTCGCGTCGTAGTAGCCGCGGCCCCAGCCGAGGCGGTGGCCGCGGCGATCGAACAGCAGCGCGGGCACGACGATCGCCGCCAGCGCCGCCGCGTCGACGATCGGCGCGCCCGGGTCGGGCTCCGGGATGCGGAAGTGGCCCGGCGCCAGGTCGGCGGCGGCGGCGCGGTGGAACACCAGGTGGCGATCGCCGTCGACGACGCGGGGATACGCCAGCACCAGGCCGCGGGCGATCGCCGCCTGGGCGATCGCGTCGGTCGCCAGCTCGCTGCGGATCGCGGCGTAGAGCGCGACCACCGCCCCCGTGGGCAGCGCGGCGAGGGCCCGGTCGACGTGGTCGGTCGCGGCCGCGGTCGCGGCGGCGCGGACCGCGGGCGCGATCCCGTCACGGTCGGCGCGCGCGCGGGTGCGCAGCATGGCCGACGTCCCTCCGACGCCGGCTGATGGGGGCGTCACGTCGACCGCACCACGGATCACGGCGCCCCGAGGGACGACGTGGCGCGGCCCGCGCGATCGGGCCGACGGGCGACGCCAGGGCGGGGACGCATCGGCGCATCATACTTTCGGCGGTGCGTGGATCATAGCCAGCCGCCCGGAACTTGGGGCGATCCGCCGCGCCGCGCTCAGGTCGCCGAGTGCGCCGACAGGACGATGTTCGCGATCAGGCGGCGCGCGTCGTCGGCGAGCTCGCCGAAATGGAAGCCGATGCCGACCGTGCCGTCATCGCGGCGCGCGACCCGTCCCGCCAGGGACAGCCGCGCGTGGGGCAAGAGCACGTCGATCACCGCGGGCGTGCCGATCGTGTCGCCCGGCAGCCCTGAGAAGAACAGACCCAACCGCGACAGGTCGGTGATGATCCCCTCCGCGGTCGTCGTCGGGGAGCGATAGGTCGCGCTCAGGCGCACCGGGACGCGGTGCGCGAGGCGGCGGTCGCTCACCAGCGGTTCCTCGACGAGAAAGTCGACGGGCTTTCACGAGGTTCACGGCCGTACATCGCGCGCACGATAGCAAGCGAAGATACCTTTGCGAAGGACGTCGGTGCCCAACCTTGCAACTCGACGAGCGATGGGGCAGATTCCGGGGCCCGCGGGTTGCGGGCCCATAGCTCAGCGGTAGAGCAGCGGCCTTTTAAGCCGTTGGCCGAAGGTTCGAATCCTTCTGGGCTCACACGACCTTCGACCCCATCGTCTAGAGGCCTAGGACACCTGCCTTTCACGCAGGCGACACGGGTTCAAATCCCGTTGGGGTCG
>JAYTAJ010000818.1:0-3368 GCA_043737575.1 Myxococcales bacterium
GATGCCCGCCGGTAGCGAGCTGACGGTGCCGGGCCCGTCGGCCACGACGGTCAACGAGAAGCGCGGGACCGCTGCGTCGGTCTCATCCGCGACGTCCGAAGGCTTCGCAAACTGGCAACCGACCGCGGCCGAGCCGACGATCACCATCCACGCGAGCGCACAGGAGCGCTTCCTCATCGCCGTGCGACCGATGCTAGACGAAGGTGGCGTCGGCGGGCCAGGGGAGGTCGCGGAGGCCTTCGACGACCTCGAGGGGCTGGTCGGGCTCGGGCTCGGGGCCGAGGGGGAGGCGGCGGCCGGGCCAGTCGCGGTTGAGCTCCCAGGCGAGGTGGTGCAGATCGAGGGTGAGGCCGCGGGTGGTCTCGCGGCCGGTGGCTTCCCACGAGCCCTGGATGCGCTCGAGGCCGACGGGCTCCTCGCTGTCGGCGAAGAACGCGGTGTTCTGCACGACGTCGAAGAGCGGCTTGCCCTTGTCGGTCACGCGCCAGCGGTGGATGCCGACGGAGAAGTACGACGACGGGATGCGATCGGGCGTCGTGGTGCGGCCGACGGAGAGCAGCGAGTCGACGACGAGCTGACGGCGCAGGAGCGGCGTGAGGCCGGAGGGATCGCGCACGACGGGGACGGCGGAGAAGCCGAAGCGCGCGCCGGGCGCCGTCGAGGAGGCGGCGGGCGCAGGCTTGGCGGCGGCGGGCTGCGCGGCGGGCGCCTTCGCTGCGGCCTTCGCGGGCGCAGCCTTGGCGGCGGGCGCCTTTGCGGCGGCCTTTGCGGGGGCGGGCTTCGGCTTCGCCGCGGGCTTCGCGGCTACGGCCTTCGACTTCGGAGCGACCTTCTTCGCGACGGCCTTCTTCGCGGGGGGCTTCGACGGTGCACGGGCCATGACCCCATCGTCGACGAACCGCGTGGATCAAGCAACCGCTCAGCCCGCCAACCGGCGATCAGCGGATACCGGCCGGGGGTCGCGCGAAGCCGCGATCGCCCGGGAACGGGTCAGCGGTCTCGCGGGTCATGATCTCGTCGGCGTCGGGCTCGGGGTCGACGAAGATGCCGAGGGCCTTGAGGCCGGAGGTGTCGTTGTAGCGGAGCTCGGCCACCGCGACCGGGGCGGCGCCGGAGCGGACGAAGCGGGTGTAGCTCGCCGCCGAGTAGCGCGACTCGCCGTACTCGGTGCCGAGCCCGAGGCGCTCGCGCTTGGCCTCGCCGCCGCAACAGTCGCGCGAGTCCGACTCGGTGCGCTGCTGCTGCTCGCGGACCGGCATCGGCGCGCCGCTAGGGCCGGCGTTGCCGCCCACCGCGCTGGTGGTCGGCGGCGGCGCCGACGGCGACTCGTCGTCGGCATCGACCGGGGCCGGACGCCGCGCGGCGACGCCGTCACCGCGACCGCCGCCGTGATCGGCGCCGGCCTTGGGCGGGGCGCTGCGGGTGGTCCCGGCCGACCCGCGCCGGTCGAGGTACGTCTCGACGCCCTCGCCGTAGTCACCGCCCTCCTCGTAGTCGTAGCCCGGCACGTCGTCGACGATGATCTGCTGCTGCGGCTGCTCGGCGAAGATCGCGACCGCGACCACGCCGACGTTGCGGGCCTTGGCCTTCTTGCCCGCGTAGCTCGACTTCACGGACGAGAAGCGGAACGACGCGACGTCGGCGAGCGACGTCCGCCAGCCCTCGATGCGGACCTCGCCGTAGGCGGGCACGACGTAGCCGCGCTTGCGGATGTCGCCGTTCTCGCCGTCGATGACGTCGAGGCCATCGACCGAGACCACCGCCTCGACGCGCTGCGACGTCGGGTTCGACACCCGGATCGTGTAGCGCTGCCCCGACGCCCCGTGCACGTAGTAGCGCCCCTTGTGGAAGAACGTCCCCAGGACGTCGCCGTCCTCCGCGACCACCTCGACCGTGTAGGGCGACCGGACCGCCTCTGGCGCGACCGCGATGGGCACCAGCGGTCGGGACGGCGCCGCGATGCGATCGGCGTAGGCCGACGAGCAGGCACCAGCGAACAGCGACAGGGAGAAGAGGGTGCGGGCGAGGAGGCGAGCCATTGCGCCTACGACGGACGAGGCGGCCCGGCGATCTACGAAGTGCGCATCCAGCTCGCTTCCCGGGGTTGACGCGGTGGGTACCGAAAGTCGTTTAGTTTCCATCGGCTGGGACCCCGGATCCTGTCCCCTGTATAATCTCGCGCATGGTTGCTGCGAAGAAGTCGGCCCCCAAGAAGCAGGCGGCGGCGAAGAAGAAGGTGACGAAGGTCAAGGCGGCGGCCCGGGCGCCCGACGTGGTGGCGAGCGATCCGAGCTTGTTCGCGCCGCTGACGCCGGGCGAGGCGGCGGACGCGCTGCGGACCCTGACCGAGGATCACCGGCTGTCGGGCATGGCGAAGATCGGCCGCTACCGCGTGGTCGCGTCGGAGCCGCTGGTGGTGAAGCCGCCGCACTGGATCCACAACCATCGGCTGGCGCGGGTCGTGGTCTACGACTACTCGGCCGATCGCTGCGTCGACGCGTGCGTCGATCTCGACGCGGGCGTGGTCGCGCACCTCGACATCACCAAGGCGCAGCCGATGCTGTCGCGCGAGGAGGAGGCGATCGCGGTGTCGGTGGCGACCCGCGACGACAAGGTCCGCGAGCAGCTCGCGCTGGGCGACACGCCGATGGTGACGATGCACTACTGGGGCCGGGAGCCGAAGGACCTCGCGTACGCGCGGCGGTCGGCGGCGGTGGTGTTCGGCCGCCACGGCGGTCACCCGTCGCTGGTCGTGGTGGTGGATCTCCTCGACAACCAGGTCACCAGCGTGGTGCCCGCGAGCCAGTGGTGAAGTCATGAGCAACGTCATCAACGAGGCCAACTGGAAGTTTCACTGGCGGCTCACCGAGTCGGCCGGGATCATGATCTACCTCGCCGAGTACCGCGGGAAGCGCGTGCTGTGGGAGGCGTCCTTGCCGTACGTGACCGTCGATCATCAGCGCGACGCGCTCGAGCCGACCGTCGACGGCCTCGACACCCGCGGGCCGTGGTGGGTGCCGCTCGGCACGCGCACGCTGGCGGGCAACGTGCGGGTGCAGCCGTTCCGCGGCGGCGTCGAGCTGACCGCCGACTTCACCGCGGGGCCGTACCACTACCAGCAGATGTGGCGGTTCCACGACGACGGCCGGTTGTCGCCGTGGCTGACGATCTACGGCAGCGGCCTCCACGATCAGCACACCTACCATCCGCACTGGCGCTTCGACTTCGATCTCGACGGCGCCGGTCACGACGCGCTCGAGGCGTTCACCGACGGCAGCTGGCAGCGCGTCGAGGAGGAGGGCTGGTTCCCGCACACCGGCGAGGCCGACGAGCACGGCTTCGTGTGGCGCCAGATCGACTTCGGCTCG
>JAYTAJ010000819.1:0-3366 GCA_043737575.1 Myxococcales bacterium
GCGCAAGGTGCCGCTGGCCCGCGCGATCCAGGACTACGCGGTGCGAGTGCTGCAAGCGACCCACCCCGAGACCGCCGAGGCGACCGCGACCAGCAAGAAGTACCTGCGCTACGGCGCGTCGCCGCGCGGCCTCCAGGCGATCATCCTCGCCGCCAAGATCCGCGCGCTGCTGCAAGGTCGCTACGCGGTCGCGATCGACGACATCCGCGCGGTCGCGGCGCCGGCCTTGCGCCACCGCCTCATCCTCAACTTCGAGGGCGAGGCCGAGGGCGTGAAGGCCGACGCCATCATCGCCGAGATCCTCCAGTCGACGCGCGAGACCGGCTGAGGCCCGACGTGGCCCTGCTCGCTCGCAACCGCGCCGCGTCGGCGACCAAGCCGGTCCCCGCCACCAGCGGCGCCGCCCGCGCCGCCGATCGCTCGGAGCTGTTCGACGATCGCTTCCTGCGCACCCTCGAGCACCTGCACCTGGTGTCGCGCAAGGTCTTCGCCGGGAACCTCCGCGCCGAGCGCCGCACTCGCAAGGTCGGCTCGGGCATCGAGTTCGCCGATCACCGCACCTACGCGCGCGGCGACGACTTCCGCTACATCGACTGGAACCTGTACGGCCGGCTCGATCGGCTGCTGCTGCGGCTGTTCGAGGAGGAGGAAGACCTCCACATCTACATCCTCATCGACTGCTCGGACTCGATGGCGATCGGCAATCCACCGAAGATGCACTACGCGATGAAGGTCGGCGCCGCGCTGTCGTACGTCGGCCTCGCCAACCTCGATCGGGTGTCGATCCTGCCGTTCTCCCAGACCGTCCTCGGACGACTGCCACCCGCGCGCGGCAAGAACCGCATCTTCCGGGTCTTCGAGTTCCTGCGCCAGGTCCCGATCGGCGGCACCACCGATCTCGCCGAGGCCGCCAAGATGTTCGTCAGCCAGCACAAGCGGCGTGGCCTCGCGGTGGTGATCAGCGACTTCTACGATCCCCACGGGTTCGAGGAGGGCATCAACACGCTGCGCTACAACAAGTTCGAGCCGTTCGTGCTCCAGGTCTACGACCAGAAGGAGGCGGCGCCGAACCTCCACGGCGATCTCGCGCTGGTCGACTGCGAGACCGGTGAGCTGCGCGAGGTCACGGTGTCCAAGGCGCTGCTCGAGGCGTACACCCGCGAGCACGAGAAGTACTGCAAGGAGCTCGAGGACTTCTGCACCAGCCGCGCGGTCCCGTTCTTCCGGACCCACACCGGCATCGCCTTCGATGAGCTGGTGCTGCGCATCTTCCGCTCGGGAGGGTTCCTGCGGTGAGCTGGCTCACGCCCATCGCGCTGCGCACGCTCGGGTTGCTCGCGGTCATCGCGGTCGTCCTCGCGATCATCGCCTACATCCTGAAGATGCGACGGCGCCGCTTCGAGGTGCCGTTCGGTAGCCTGTGGAAGCGCGTCCTCGAGCAGCGCGACGCCAACGCGCTGTGGAAGCAGCTGCGGCGGCTCCTGTCGCTCGCGCTGTTCCTGGCGATCATCGGCCTCACCTTCGTCGCGATCATGGCGCCGACCCTCGGCGTCACCGATCGCCGCGCCCGCAACGTCGTCATCCTGCTCGACACCTCGGCGTCGATGCGGGCCACCGATGGCGATCCCGAGCGGCCCCAGCTGTCGCGCTTCGAGCGCGCCCGCGAGCGCACCCGCGAGCTGATCGACTCGATGGGCGGCGGCGATCAGGCGATGATCATGCGGGTCGACAGCCAGGCGACGCCGCTGTCGCGCTTCGCCAGCGACAAGCCGCTGCTGCGCCAGGTCCTCGACGCGGTGCAGCCGGCCGAGACCGCCGCGGATCTGCCGCGCGCGCTGGGCGCCGCCGCCGACGCGCTGCGTGGCCGCGCCAACCCGATGATCGTCATCGTGTCCGACGGTGCGTACTCCGAGCTACAGCTCGGCCAGGTCGCCTGGGGCGCGCCCGCCGACGCCGCGACCGGATCCGCCGCGCCCGCACCGCCGACGACGCCGCCGCCGACCGACGACGATCCCGACGCCGCGAGCCGCCAGGCCTTCGCCAACCAAGAGCTCGCGCAGGTCGATCTCAGCGGCATCGACGTCCGCTACCTCGGCGTCGGCTCGCGCGCCGAGAACGTCGGCATCGTCGCGTTCAACGTCCGCCGCTACATCGCCAACAAGGCCAGCTACGAGGTGTTCATCGAGGTGCAGAACTTCGGCAACGAGCCGGCCCACCGCAAGCTCGGCCTCTACAACGGCGACACCGCGATCGAGGTGAAGGCGATCGATCTCGCGCCCGGCGAGCGCAAGCGGGAGATCTACCGCCAGCTGCCCGGCGGCGAGAGCCAGCTGCGCGCGTCCTTGCGTCCGGTCGATGGCCCCGGCGGCAACGATCCGTTCGCCCTCGACGACGAGGCCTGGGCGCTCCTGCCCGCGCGCAAGAAGCAGTACGTGCTCCTGGTCACCGCCGACAACCTGTATCTCGAAGGCGCGATGTTGATCTACGACAACATCGAGTACGAGAAGATCGTGCCGTCGGTCTACGACGCCGATCCGGTCGCGGCGGTGAAGCACCCGGTCACGGCCAAGCCCTACGACGTCGTGATCTTCGACGACCACACCCCCGCGGTCATCCCGCCGCCGCCGATCCACGTGCTGTGGTTCCGCCCCGACGGCGTCCACAGCCCGTTCGCGATCCGCAGCGTCCTGCCGCGGCCCCGCATCACCAGCACCGCCGAGGAACATCCCGTGATGCGGTGGGTGACGATGTCCGACGTCAACTTCGATCAGTCCAACGTGTTCGCGGTCGATCGCGCCAAGGGCGAGGTCGCGCTGGTGCTGTCGTTGCGCGACGCGATCGCGGTGGCGCGGCGCGACGGCGGCCGCAAGTTCCTCGGGTTCGGCTGGTCCCTGGCCGGCACCGATCTCATGCTGCGCGTCGCGTTCCCGCTGCTGCTGGTCAACAGCCTCGACTGGTTCGCGGGTGACGACGCCGATCTGCTGACCACCTACGCCACCGGCACCCGGCTGCGCATCCCCCTCGACGGCGTCACCAACGTCACCGAGGCGACGATCATCGATCCCGCGGGCCGCCGCACCCAGGCCCCGGTCGTCGACGGGGTCGCGACCTTCGTGTCGAGCCGGGTCGGGGTCCACACCCTGCTCGCGTTTCCGCCGAGCCGACCGGGCCAGCCGCCCGATCCCAACCCCACGCCGATCGCCAGCCTCGAGGTCGCGACCAACCTGAGCTCGCCGATCGAGTCGAAGGTCGCGCCCGCCGCCGACCTGACCCTGGGCGGCCAAAAGCTCACCGCGCCGCCGGTGTTCGCGGTCAGCGCCCGCCGCGACCTCTGGCTCTACCTCGTGCTCGCGGTGCTCGCGCTCC
>JAYTAJ010000820.1:0-3363 GCA_043737575.1 Myxococcales bacterium
AAGCTCTTGCCGCGCGAGCGGGTCGAGCTGTTGCTCGATCGCGACTCGTACTTCCTCGAGCTGTGCCCGCTGGCCGGCAAGGACGTGCCCGGCCACACCGCGGGCGCGAGCGTGATCGGCGGCATCGGCCTGGTGTCGGGCGTGGAGTGCCTGATCACCGCGAGCGAGGCGACGGTGAAGGGCGGCGCGATGAGCGAGGTGAGCGTGTGGAAGTCGGGCCGGCTGTCCGACGTCGCGGCGCAGAACCGGCTGCCGACGATCTCGCTGATCGAGTCGGCCGGCGCCGATCTGCCGAACCAGTCGAAGATCTTCGTGCCGGGCGGCCGCGGCTTCCGCGATCTGACCCGCCGCAGCGAGGCCGGCATCCCGACCATCTGCCTGGTGTTCGGCAGCTCGACCGCGGGCGGCGCGTACATCCCGGGCATGAGCGACTACGTCGTGATGGTGAAGCAGCAGGCCCAGGTCTACCTGGCGGGACCGCCGTTGGTGAAGATGGCGACCGGCGAGGAGTCGGGCCACGAGGAGCTGGGCGGCGCCGAGATGCACTCGCGGGTGTCGGGGGTGTCGGACTACCTCGCCGCCGACGAGCACGACGCGATCCGGCTCGGCCGCGAGATCGTCGCCCACCTCAACTGGCGCAAGGGCGCCCAGGCGCTGCCGCGGGCGATCGAGCCGCCGCGCTACGATCCCGACGAGCTGCTCGGCGTGGTGCCGACCGATCTGAAGACGCCGTATGACGCCCGCGAGGTGATCGCGCGGCTGGTCGACGGCTCACGCTGGAGCGAGTGGAAGCCGCTGTACGGCTCGACCTTGGTGTGCGGCTGGGCCCACCTCCACGGCTATCCGGTCGGCATCCTCGCCAACAACGGCATCCTGTTCTCCGAGTCGGCGCAGAAGGGCGCGCAGTTCATCGAGCTGTGCAACCAGATCGACGTGCCGCTGGTGTTCCTGCAGAACATCACCGGGTTCATGGTCGGCAAGAAGTACGAGCAAGAGGGCATCATCAAGCACGGCGCCAAGCTCATCAACGCGGTGTCGAACTCGACGGTGCCCGCGATCACGATCATGACCGGCGCCAGCTTCGGTGCCGGCAACTACGCGATGAGTGGCCGCGCCTATGCGCCGCGGTTCCTGTTCACCTGGCCGAGCCACCGCATCGCGGTCATGGGCGGCAAGCAGCTCGCGGGCGTGCTCGACATCATCCAGCGCGACGCCGCGGCCAAGCGCGGCGAGACCATCGACGAGCAGAAGCTGGCGTTCGGCAAGGCGATGGTCGAGGCCCAGATCGACAAGGAGTCCGATCCGTACTTCGCGACGGCGCGGCTGTGGGACGACGGCATCATCGATCCGCGCGACACCCGCACCGTCCTCGCGATCGCGCTGTCGGCCAGCTACACCGCGCCCGTCCGCGGCACGACCTCGTGGGGAGTCTCCAGACATTGAAGCCGATCAAGAATGTGCTCGTCGCCAATCGCGGCGAGATCGCGTGTCGCGTGCTGCGGACCTGCCGCCAGATGGGGCTCGGCACCGTCGCGGTGTATTCGGATGCCGATGTCGCGGCGCCGCACGTGGCGCAGGCCGATCGCGCGGTCCGGCTCGGGCCGCCGCCGGCGCGCGACAGCTACCTCGCGATCGAGCGCATCCTCGACGCGGCGCGGGTCGCGGGCGCCGACGCGATCCACCCCGGCTACGGCTTCCTGTCGGAGCACGCCGGGTTCGCGCGCGCGGTCGGCGACGCCGGGCTGACGTTCATCGGCCCGTCGCCCGAGGTGATCGGGCTGCTCGGCTCGAAGCAGGCGGCCAAGCTGCGCGCGATCGCGGCGGGGGTGCCCGTGGTCCCCGGCTACACCGGCGCCGATCAGTCGCTGGCGGTGCTGGCGCGCGAGGCGCTGGCGGTCGGCTTTCCGCTGCTGGTCAAGGCCTCGGCCGGCGGCGGCGGCAAGGGCATGCGCATCGTCCGGAATCCGGACGAGCTGGCGGCGGCGCTCGAGGCGGCGCAGCGCGAGGCGCTCGGCGCGTTCGGCGACGACACGCTGATCCTCGAGAAGTACGTCGAGCGGCCGCGCCACGTCGAGATCCAGATCCTCGGCGATCACCACGGCACGCTGGTGCATCTGTGGGAGCGCGAGTGCTCGATCCAGCGGCGCCACCAGAAGGTGATCGAGGAGGCGCCGTCGCCGGCCTTGTCGCCCGCGCTGCGCGCCGCGATGGGCGCGGCCGGCGTCGCGGTCGGACGCGCGGTCGGCTACACCAACGCCGGCACCGTCGAGTTCATCGTCGCGCCCGACGGCAGCTACTACTTCCTCGAGGTCAACACCCGGCTGCAGGTCGAGCATCCGGTGACCGAGGCGACGACCGGGCTCGATCTGGTGCGCGAGCAGATCCGGATCGCGCGCGGCGAGCCGCTCGGGTACAGCGAGGCGCCGCCGCAGCGCGGCCACGCGATCGAGGTCCGGCTCTACGCCGAGGATCCCGGCAACGGCTACCTGCCGACGACCGGCACGCTCGCGGCGTTCGCGCTGCCGAGCGCGCCCGGGCTGCGCGTCGACACCGGGGTCGAGACCGGCACCGCGATCGGCATCCACTACGATCCGATGCTGGCGAAGGTGATCGCCTACGCGCCGACCCGCGGCGAGGCGGCGGGGCTCCTGGCGTGGGCGCTCGAGCGCGCCACGATCGCCGGCGTCACCACCAACCGCGAGCTCCTGGCCCGGGTGCTGCGCCACCCCGCGTTCCTCGCGGGCGAGCTCGACACCCACTTCCTCGAGCGCCACGGCGAGGCGCTGCTCGCGGCCGACCCGACGATCGGCGCGCGCGCGGTGGTGGCGGCGGCGCTGTGGGACCACGAGCAGGGGCGCGGGCGCGGACCGCTGCCGACCGTCGAGCCGGGCTGGCGCAACGTCTGGTTCGGCGATCAGCGCGCGAGCTGGAAGGTCGGCGGCGCCGAGGTCGCGATCGGCTATCGCCATCACGGCGGCGGCCGCTTCACGATCGCGATCGGCGACGCCGCGCCACGCGAGGTCCGCGTGATCGACGGCCGCGGCTCGACGATCGCGTGGGAGGACGGTGGTGTCGCGCAGCGCGCCGAGGTGATCGCGACCGGCGACGCGAGCTGGCACGTCGCGGGCGCGGGCTGGGCCGCCGACGTCGCGCGGGCGCCGCGGTTCCCCGATCGCGCCGCGGCGATCGCGCCGGGCAGCCTGATCGCGCCGATGCCGGGCAAGGTCGTGAAGCTCGGCGTCGCGGTCGGCGATCAGGTCGCCGCCGGCACCACGATCATGATGCTCGAGGCGATGAAGATGGAGCAGCCGGTGAAGACGCCGATCGCCGGGGTGGTCGAGTCGATCGTCGTCGCGCCGGGCG
>JAYTAJ010000821.1:0-3359 GCA_043737575.1 Myxococcales bacterium
GACCGGCTGATCGAGGTGTCCGCCGACGGCGTCACTCAGCCGCTGTCCTACGACGACCAGGACCGATTGACGTCGATCGGCAGCGCCACCACGGGCATGCCGGTCGCGGTGTCGCAGTTCGGCTACGACTACTACAGCGGTCGGTTGACGACGACCACCAACCGCGCTGGCGAGACCACGCGCTATGGCTACGCCAACGACGGCGGCCTGTCGACGATCGAGCTGCCCGACAGCCTCACCGTCCGCTACAGCTGCGAGACCGACGCCGCGGCGCGCACGATCCTGCGCATGACCGACTCGTTCGGTGACTCGACCGCGCAGGCCCACGACGCCGACGGCGCGATCGCGACGACGTGGGATCTGTACGGCAACGCCACCGAGTACACCCGCGACGCCGCGCGGCGACCGACCGCGGTGCTCGCCGACGGCCGGGTCCAGCGCTACGAGTGGAGCCCGGCGGGCGATCTGGCCGCGACCGTCGACGTCACCGGCCGCCGCACCGAGCTCGCCTACGACGGCGGCCATCGGCTGACCGCGGTGACCGATCCGCTCGGCCGCACCGAGACCTACGCGTACGACGGCAACGGCCTGCCGATCCGCACCACCGACGCCTACGGCCGCACCACGCACACCGACCGCGAGCCCGACGGCGACGTCTGGCGGGTCCGCACCGCCGACGGCCTGGCCACGACCTACGTCCGCGACGGGCTGGGCCGGCCGACCTCGGTCACCGCGCCCGACGGCAAGGTCAGCACGTTCAGCTGGAACCCGACGGGCGATCTGATCGGGGCCGGCTATCCCGACGGCACCTCGGAGGCGTGGCAGGTGGCCGCCGACGGCCGCGTGCTCGGCCACACCGATCGCCTCGCGCGCAGCTCGACGTTCAGCTACGACAGCGAGCGTCGCCCGGTCGGCGTGACCTTGCCCGACGCCCGGCGGATCGATGTCAGTTACGACTGGGCGGGTCGCGTCACCGAGCAGGAGTTGCAGCTCGGGCCGATCGTCAAGCGCGAGGCCCAGAGCTACGGCCTCTACGGCGAGGTCGCGACGAAGTCGATCAACGGCATCATGTCGCAGGTGGCGTCGCGCGCCCAGGCGCCGCTGCCGCCGCCGCCGGTCCTGTGGAACGACGAGGGCGGCGGGTCGGGCTCGGGCTCAGGCTCAGGCTCGGGCTCCGGCTCCGGCTCCGGCTCCGGCTCGGGCGGCTGGGGGGATCCGGAGGATCCCGGCGAGGGCGACGATCCCGGCTCCGGCTCCGGCTCCGGCTGGGGGGAGTGAGGCGCCATGTCCGCCAACCACCATCGTCGCGGCGTGGTCGCGGCCGCGGTCGTGGCTGCGGTCCTCGCCACCGCGAGCCAGGCACAGGCCCAGGACTTCAATCTCGTCAACTTCCAGACTGGCGTGCATACGGGCACTCACAACGGCGCGCGAGTCTGCTTCTTCGCCGACGGCACGCCGCTGTTCCGGGCGTCGCGCATCGCCAGTGGTCAGATCCTCCTGCCCGAGGTCAGCATGCTCGCCGGCCACGGCGGCCCCGGCGGCGTCATGGCGACGACGCCGAACCAGGGCTTCACCGCCGCCCAGCACGCCGAGGTCTACGGCGACTACATGTGGCGCGTGCAGCAATCACGGCAGAACATCGGACTGCAGATGGCGTGTCGCTCGGGCGTTCCGAGCGGGAGCTCGGCCAGCCAGGCCGAGCAATGCGCGCGCATGATCGCGTCGCCATCGCGATGCGGTACCGCGCTGGGGAACACCCAGATCGGCTTCACGGGCGTCCTGTCGGGCGTCCCCGGTGGACGCACGCTGTCCTTGCACCAGGCCAATCCGCTGATGAATAACCCCTATGGCGTGATCGCCTATCACGGCTATCCGACCCGAGCCGGGGCGCCGAGCACGACGGCCTGCGTCGAGGCCCGCTACATCTCCGACGGCCGGCCGCTGTTGCAGCAGCTGTGTCGCGACGGTCGATCCTGCACGCTGGTGGCCGACGCCGCGCCCGGCGCCGAGACCATGGGCGCGGCCGGATGCCGGGCGCCGAGCGGGCTCGCGACCGCCGGCCGCATCTGCGGCAACGTGGTGTTCATCGCCGGCACGGAAGTGCTGATGTACCAAGCCGAGGAGTTCTCGCGCTACGCCGACGAGCTCGATCAGGCGTCGCTGCGCGGCGACTGCGTGCCTTTCAACGCCGAGGCCTGTCAGCCGTGGTGTGGCGACTACTGGCAACAGGCAGGCTGGTATTACGGCATGTGTGACACTCCACCCGCGGATCCGTCGTGGGCGGGATCGCCGGGATTGCCGCGGCCGGGTGCGCCGCACTACGACGAGGTGCTGGGGTCGCGGCTGCGCGACGGCTTCGGCCGCAACAGCCACGTCTATCGGTGCTGGCAGCGCGGGCTCGATCCGGCCGCGGCCGGCTTCGTCGAGGTGCCGGTCTGGCGCACCATGCTCGTGCACCGTCGGTTCGAGGACATGCTGCGCGGCGGGGGCCGCGACTGCTTCCGGCCCTTCGACGAGGTCATCGTCCCCGACATCGAGCGCGTGCCGTACTACCTGCCGCGGGGCTGGCGGGCGCGCAACCAGCCGGTCGACTGCGGCGGCCGCGGCGGTCGGATCCAGCAACCCGGCGGCTACGATCCGCCGTACGCGGGGGACGGCGGCGGCTGCAGCGCGAGCGGCGGCGCCGGCCTCGGCGCGAGCCTCCTCGCGCTCGGCCTGATGCTGGCGCGTCGTCGGCGGTCGGGGACCGCGTCGGCGTGAGCGCCGCGGCCCGGCGATCATGGGTGACCGGTCTGGTCGCGACGATCGCCGGGCTCGCGGTGGCGTGTGCCGACGACGGCGCCGCCCCGATCGAGGTGGTGCGGCAGGAAGATCACCTGACCGTGCGCGGCCCCGACCTCGCGCTGGTCGCGAGCCTCGCCGCCGATCGCACCGCGCTGCGCTGCCGGCTCGGCGACGGCGCGCCGGACTTCGCGCTGGCGCCCGGGCCGCTCGGCTGGTCGGCGCCGAGCGGCGCGATCGGCCCGCTGTCACTGTCGACCGGCAGCGCGGGCGAGCCGGCGTGGATCGCGCAGCTGGGCGGCGTCGACTACCGGCTGTGGCGCGACGACGATCGCGCCGCGCTGGCGCAGGCCCTGGCGCCGACCGCGCTCGGCGTCGAGCTCGCGGCGGCGCTGCCGTACCACCGCCACGCCCGGGCCTGGATGGCCGAGACCCGCGCGCTGTTCGCCATCGCCGCGCTCGCGGTGGCCGGCACCGACGACGATCCGCGATCGTGGCCGATCGTCGAGACCGACCTCGATCGCGATCCGCCCGGCCTCCGCCCCGGCGATCGCCCCGGCCTCGGCATGACCTGCTCG
>JAYTAJ010000822.1:0-7647 GCA_043737575.1 Myxococcales bacterium
GCGATCAGGTGCGCGAGGTCGTCGCCCTCGACCAGCTTCATCGCGTAGAACGGCGCGCCGTTGGGCCAGCGCCCGGCGTCGTGGATCGGCACGATGCCCGGGTGCTGCAGGCGCGCGGTCACCAGCGCCTCGCGGCGAAACCGCGCGACGCTGATCGGAGTGCGCCGCAACAGCTCCTTGATCGCGACCACGCGATCGAGCTCACGATCGTGCGCGAGGACGACGCGGCCCAGCCCGCCCTGCCCGACCACGCCCTGCAGCTGGTAGCGATCCGTCGCCTTCACGACCAGCCCGGCGCCCGCGTCGCGATCGCGATCGAGATCCGGCGTCGGCTCCGGCTCGAGCCAGCGCGGCGCGATCGGCGCGGCGCCGTGCAGATCGATCGTCGCGTCGCCGAGCGGGGTGACGTCGTCGAGCCGGTCGAGCCCGTCGAGCCGCGCCGCCGCGGCCGCGGCGTCGAGCGTGGCGCCCGCCAGCAGATCGTCGACCACCACCGCCAGCGCGGGCGGCAGCGGCGCCGACCGCGGCCGCAGCGGCGCGGTCAGCTCGACGTCGGCGATCAGCCGCACCAGCAGGCGGCCGAGCCCGCCGAGATCATCGCGCGGCGCCGCGGCCCCGGCCGACGGCTCGAGCAGCGTCACCCCGCCGCCGTCGTCGATCACGACGTGGCCGGCCGCGACCGCGCCGTGGCCGACGCCGTGGGCGTGCAGCGCCGCCAGCGTGCGCGCGACCGCCGCGCCGATCCGCACCGCGCCGTGCAGCGTGAGCCGCGCCCGTCGCCGCCGCTCGATCGCGGTGTCGCCGTCGATCCACGCCAGCGCCAGGTAGCCCGCGCCCGCGCCGACCACGCGCACCAGGCCGTCGGCGGCGATCGCGGATCGATCGCGGGCGTCGGCCGCGACCAGCCGCACCGCCACGGTGTGGTCGGTCGTGCGATCGCGGGCCCGCAGCGCGTCGCCCATCGCGCCACCGCGCACGACGCTCAGGATCTCGAAGCGATCGTCGATGACGGTGCCGGGATCCACCGCCGCGAAGTCTACAGGCACGCGCGCATGCACAGCACGCGACGTGCCACCCGCGTCGCCGCCGCCGCGGCCGCGCCCGATCGATCGACCTGCCGAGATCGAGGCACCTGCTCGGCGATCGCCACCCGATCGCGCGCCGCGCCGCGGACGCCGACCCGTCGACGTGGCGCGGCGGTTGCTCTGACGTCGCGCATGCAAAAGCAACCGTTCGCGCTCGCCCTCGCCGTGGTCCTCGTCGTCGGCGCGCCTCCAGCCGACGCCACCATCCCGCTGGTGCCGACGCCGCTCCTGCCGCCCGCGCAGTTCGATGGCGCGCCGCTGTCGGCCGCGCGGCTCAACGCCTGGCTCACGATCGCCCATCGCGCCACGCTCCTGTCGTGGGGCCCGTGCAACGACGTGACCGCCGCAGGCGTCACCCTCGGCACCATCGATCACTGCGTCGCGTTCACGGTCGGCACCGCGCGTCACGCATACAGCTACCTGCTCACCGATCGCCGCTGTCCGACCGCGACGCCGACCGCGGCCTGCTACGGCGGCTTCTTGATCGGCGCGCTGACCGAGACCCGCACCAGCTACTCGGCGTGGCATGGCCTCGAGGTCGAGTCGAGCGCGACCGTCCGCATCGGCGTGCGCCGCACGATCCTGCCCGCGCCTGGCAGCGGCGCCGCGCCGACCGTGCGCTACGAGCTGCCGACCACGCCGGTCGTCGCGATCGAGCAGCAGTTCCAGTCGGGCGGCGCCTCCAGCATGCTCCACACCATCGTGCGCGACGGCGCGGGCGCGATCCTGTCGGACGAGATCACCACGCGCATGGCGGGGTCGCTGACGTCGACCTTCAGCTGCGACGACGCGGGCGAGCTGTACGGCAACGCCACGCGGGTCGCCTGGAACCTCGCCGCGACCAGCGCCGCGCTCGGCATCGCCGCCGGGGGCACGCTCGCCGGGATCGCGATCGCGGGCGGCGGCACCGTGGTCACGCTCGGCGGGCTGAGCGCACCCGCGGGCGCGACGGGCATCGCGGTCGCAGGGCTGTCGTACATGCTCGCGCCCGTGGTGTTCATGGCGTTCCACGAGCTCGGCGAGGCCTTGGCGTCGTTCGGCGACGCCGCGGTGCGCGAGGCTTGCGAGCTGGCGGTCGAGGCCCAGAGCTTCGAGCCGGAGGACGACGTCCTGATGCAGCAGTACCAGCCGCAGACCAGCGGCGGGTCGAGCAGCCAGGGCGGCGGCGGCAGTGACAGCTGCAGCGGTAGCGAGGAAAGCACGATCACGGTCGACGGCGTCGACTACGAGGGTACGTGCACCAAGATGCGCGACAGCGACGGCAACTGCGTGATCGGCTGCGCCTATTATACGGGCGAGTGACTGTCGTACGGGCGCCGCGTCCGCTCCGCGGTGTGGTGAGACGGCAACAGCCGTTCGCCACCGCGCGTAGCAACTCTCGACGGTTCGCGTGGTCGGGCCGGTGGTGTGCGGCTTGCACTGACCCGCCCCATGCCGTCAATCATCACGCTCGGGAGCGTGTGCCTGTCGCTCGGACTCGTCGGTTGCACGGCGTATTCACCCGGTAGCTTTCGCCACCGCGGCCAGGAGTTCTCCGGTCAGCTGGTGACCCTCGAGTGCCTCGATCTCGCGGTCGCCGGCGATCGCGACGTCGTCGCGCCCGGGCCGATCCTCGACTACCGGTTCGGCAACCGCTGCGACCACGCGATCGCCGTCGATCTGGGCGCGGTCCGCGCCACCGGCCGCACGCCGTCGGGCGAGGAGGTCGCGCTGGTGCCCTACGATCCGTACCGCGAGATCAAGCCGCTGCGCCTCGAGGCCCGCACCACCGGCCGCGAGCGCCTCGAGTATCGCAAGGCCCAGGACTTCGGCATCGATCTGGTCCAGGTCTGCGTCGCCCTCGACGGCGTGACCGGTCGCGGCGGCGGCGGGCGAGTCTGTGTCGACGCGCGCGGCCGCGTGGCGGAGGTGTCGCCGTGACCGCCCGCCTCACCCTCGCGCTGCTCGCCGCGGGCGGCGTGCTCGGCCACGCCGCGATCGCCCACGCCTGCGGTGGCGGCAGCTCCGACGGCGGCGGCAGCAGCTCCGGCTCGTCGGGCGACAGCGGCTCGAGCGACAGCGACAGCGGCAGCAGCAGCAGCAGCGAGTCGGCGCCGCCGTGCGTCGACGCCACCGACGTCAACGGCTACCGCACCTGCGCCCACTACGGCGGCTGGGGCCTCGCCGCGCGCCTGCCCGCCCTGTCGTTCGAGCTGCAGACCTGGAGCGCCCAGGTCGATCTCGCCGACGTCGATGTCGGCGGCACGATCCACCACGACTACGGCCCCGACTACAACTACCGCGTCGTCGGCAAGGACCTCGGCGGCGACGCGCTCGCGGTCGGCGTCAAGGCCCGCATCCTCGGTCACCGCCGCGGCCTCTACGGCGGCGTCGAGGCTGGCGTCGCGGGCGTCGCCGCCGACGAGGTCGATCAGATGGCGGCCAGCGACGGCTCGGCGATGTTCGCGCCGCGGGTGACGATGCTGTTCACGACCGGCGCGGTCGTCGGCGTCGAGCGCGGCTTCGGCCGGATCTCGCTCGGCAGCGAGCTCATGGCCGGCGTCCGCGGTGTCACGGTCTCGGCCGAGAGCCACCGCGGCGCGTGCGAGACCATCGAGACCGACGTCGCGGTCCGCGGCGTCGTCGAGGCCCGGGTCCGCGCCGACGTCTGGCTGACGCCGTGGGTCACCGTCGGCGCCTACGCCGGCCGCGACGTCTTCGGCTCGCAGTCGACCGCGGGCCTCGGCCTCGGCGGTCACCTCCGCGCGTTCGACGGCGGGCGCTGATCGTCGCGCGGAGGGCGTGGTACATCGCTGAGGATGCGGCTCGCGCAGTTCTCGGATCTCCACCTGCTGTCGCTCGACGGCGTGAAGTGGCTCGACTACGCCAACAAGCGGTGGATCGGCCGGATGAACCTCATCTCGAGCCGCAGCCGCCACTATCACACCATCGCGTTCGACGACATGGTCGTCGATCTCAACCAGCAGCAGATCGATCACATCGTCTGCACCGGTGACGTCACCAACCTCGCCCTCGAGCAAGAGTTCCACTTCGCCCGCGAGAAGTTCGATCGCCTCACCCTCGGCACCAGCGGCGTCACCGTCATCCCCGGCAACCACGACGCGTACATCGCGAAGGGCGTCGAGCACTTCGCGCAGGTGTTCGGCGACTACGCGATCGCCGACGCCGACTGGCAGTGGCCGCGCGATCCCGATCGCGCGCCCGACGTCAGCGATCGCTGGCCGATCGTCCGCGTCCGCGGCGACCTCGCGCTGATCGGGCTGTCGACCAGCATGGAGACGCCGTGGTTCACCGCCTACGGCCGCCTCGGCGCCCGCCAGCTCGAGCGCCTCGCCGCCGCGCTCGGCGACCCGCGCCTCGCCGGCACGTGTCGCGTGGTGGCAATCCACCACCCACCCGCCGGTCGCCGCGCCGAGAGCCGCATCCGCGGGCTGAAGGACCACGTCGAGCTCGCCGCGATCCTCGCCGCGCACGGCGCCGCCCTGGTCATCCACGGCCACGAGCATCGCAACCTGCGCGAGGTCCTCCCCGGTCCGCGTGGCCCGATCGAGGTCCTCGGCGTCCCCAGCGGCACCTACGACGCGAAGCACGCCGATCGCACCGCGCGCTACCGCATCTTCGAGCTCGAGGGCACCGAGATCGTCGGTCACCACCTGCGGGTGTGGCACCGCGCTAGCAGACGCTTCGTCCGTGATGAAACCGACCTCCCGTTCGCAGCCGCAAGTGCCTGACATCCATCGCCGCGAGACCCCCGCTCGGGATGTCGGCGATGGTGAAACGTCGTCACCCCGCCTCTCCTTGGTGCTGGACGGTGTAAAAGGTCACCCCGTGACTCACTCGCTCTCGCAGACCGAAGCCGATGCCCTCGTCGCCATGGACGAGGAGTACATCATGCGCCCGTGGACTCACCCGAAGGGTGAGCCCGTCATCGTCGCGCGCGCCAAGAACTGCGTGATCACCGACGTCCACGGCAAGGACTACCTCGACTTCACCGCGGGCTACTTCGTCAACAACGCCGGTCACTGTCACCCCCGCATCGTCGAGGCCGCGACCCAGCAGCTGACGCAGGTGCTGCAGGTGTCGGGCAAGCACGGCACCGTGCCCGCGATCCGCTTGGCCGAGCGCCTCGTAAACCTGCTGCCGAAGTCGATCAACCAGGCGTTCTTCTCGACCGGCGGCTCCGAGGCCAACGAGTTCGCGCTGAAGATCGCGCGGCAGGCGTCGGGCAAGACCGACGTCGCGTACCTCGAGAACGCGTATCACGGCCTCACCCTCGGCGCGCTCGAGGTCACCGCCAGCGAGAAGTACCGCGAGAGCGCGGGCAAGCCCCTCGGCAACCACACGTACACGATCCCCAACGCGTACTGCTACCGATGCAAGTTCGGCACTGCGAGCAACCAGCCTTCCCACGCCTGCGCGGCCCAGTGCCTCGACGGCGTGGCGGAGCAGTTCAAGGCCCGGCCCACGGGCGCGCTGCTCGCCGAGCCGATCCAGTCGGTCGGTGGCCTGGCGCCGCCGCAGGTGTGGTGGGATCGCCTCGACCAGCTGCGGCGCGACGCCGGCATGCTGCTGATCATCGACGAGGTCCAGACCGGCCTCGGCCGCACCGGCAAGATGTTCGGCCTCGATCACTACGGCCTCGAGCCCGAGATCGTGTCGGGCGGCAAGGGCCTGTCGGGCGGCGTCGGTTCGCTGGCGATGACCTGCGCCGGCACCGGCGTCATCGCGAAGTTCTTCGGCGGCACCACGCCGACCTCGGGCGGCAACGCGGTGTCGGCCGCGGCCGGCCTCGCGCTGATCGAGACGCTCATCGACGAGCACCTGATGGACAACGCCGCGGCGATGGGCCGCTACTTCACCGAGGCGGCGTGGGCGCTGCGCGATCCGTGGATCGGCGACGTCCGCTTCACCGGTCTGCTCGGTGGCATCGAGCTGGTGGCCGACCTCGGCACCAAGGCGGTGCTCGGCAAGAAGCAGCTCGCCGCGATCAAGGACGCGCTGCACGACGAGGGCATGCTGATCACGGTCAGCGGCACCTTCGGCAACGTCTTGCGCCTGCAGCCGCCGCTCACGATCACCAGCGGCCAGATCGACACGTTCCTCGCGGCGCTCCAGCGCGTGCTCACCGCGGTCCGCGGCGGCTAGCCCGATGAACCTGTTCGCCGTCCGCAAGCAGCTCGACAAGGTCTTGCACCCGGTGGTGTCGGCGATCGCGCGCCTGCCGATCCACGCCACCCAGTGGACGGTGTTCGGCGCGCTGATCGGCGCGATCGGCGGCGTCGTGTTCTTCTACGGCCACTGGTGGGCCGGGCTGACGCTGCTCCTGGTGCGCGGCCTCATCGATCACATCGACGGCTTCCGCGCCCGCAACTACAACGAGCGCTCGACCTTCGGCGCGGTGATGGACGACGTCTGCGATCGCTGGACCCTCGGCGTCATGTACGCGGGCGGCTGCGTCAACATCTCGTACGACTATCCGCACGCGCTGATCGTGATGGGCGTCGGCATCACCGGCGCGCTGGTGAACGTGATCGTCAAGCTGTCGGTCTACGCCGAGGCCCAGCAGGACATCTGGCGCGAGAAGGGCAAGATCGGCCATCCGATCGACGTGGTCGGGCTGTTCGGCTCGGCCGAGTTCATCATCTACTTCGGCACCGGCGTGTTCTTCACCGCCTTGCTCCACGATCCGCGGCCGATGCTGGCCGGCGCGTGGGCGGTGGCGATCATGTCCCACGTCTCGCTCCTGCAGCGCATCGGGTTCGCGTGGAAGCGCTACCGCCGGGTCGACCCGGCGGGCGGCGTCTTGCCCGAGCCGCCCGAGGCCGCGCCTGAGCCCACCGTCGATCCGATCCGCTGACGATGGCCTCGAACCTCAACCCCGCCAACGCGGTCACCGCGTCGCGTTTCCTGACGCTGCCGCCGTTCCTGTACTGCATCGACCACGGCTACCAGCAGTGGGCGACGATCCTCATGATGATCTGCGGCGTGCTCGACCTGTTCGACGGCATGGTCGCGCGCTGGTTCAAGTGCCAGACCCCGTTCGGCGCGGTGTTCGACGCGCTGGCCGACGCGCTCTGCTACGGCTTCTGCATGGTCGTCGTCGCGGCCTACGGCTGGGTGCCGTGGCAGGCGGTCGCGATCATCCTCGTGCTCGGCGTGGTCAACGCGGTGATGCGCGCGGTCTATGCGCGCCGGGCTGGCCGCACCGTCAACTACCAGAGCCACGCGATGGAGCGCCTGGTCGCCTACGCCGCGTACCTCGGCGGCTTCGGCACCGGGCGGTACGAGACCGCGTACTTCTACTGGATCTTCGCCGTGCTGATGACGGTCGTGATGATCTACGACACCAAGCGGATGGTCTTCGATCCGATCCCGCCCGAGGCCACCGCGTGATCGTCTCGCAGGCCGCCTACGAGTGGTTCCTGTCGGGCCTGACCGGCGTCGTCGCCGCGTACTGGATCGGCATCGACAGCTACCGCCTGCGCAAGGCGCTGCGGATGGATCGCACCGACCTGGCGGTGCGCGATCGCATCTTCGGCTCGAGCCTCGGCATCCTGATCGG
>JAYTAJ010000823.1:0-7642 GCA_043737575.1 Myxococcales bacterium
GCGAGCGCCGCGATCCGGTTCGCCGCGGTGAGCTGCGCGGCCTGCAAGGCCAGCGTGGTCTTCGCGGCCTCGAGCTCGCCGTAGCGATCCTGCAACGTCTCGTGGGCCTCGCGCAGCTCGCGGGCCGCGGCGCGCACGGTGAACGGCCACGTCAGCGCGCGACGGATCCGGGTCAGCACGCGGGTGCGCTTGGGCACCGTGATGTGGAAGCGGCCGCCGCGCGGGATGCGCGTCAGCTCGACCTTGGCCGGCGGATAGCCCAGCAGCCGCGGCATCTCGACGAAGTTGCCGCAGGTGAGGGCGAAGAACTCGGTCGAGATCTCGAAGCCCTCGGGCAGCGTCAGGTCGACCTCGCACTCGTGATCGGAGATGTCGCGGTGCTTCGGCGTGATGCACGTGAACATCTGGTTGCCCGCGCCCTGGCGCGGCTTGTTGATCCAGCGATAGAAGCCCATCGGCGTCAGCAGCAGGCGGGCGACGACGAACGCGAAGCGCAGGCCGGGCGACTGCAGGTACGAGCCGCCGATCTTGCGGAGCTCGGCGTCGCTGAAGTACGGCCGCAGGTTGCGCATGATCGCGCAGTGCTCGGCCCAGTCGACCCGTGCGTTCTTGTCGCGCAGCGTCGCCAGCGACACCGTCGTGCCCTCGAGGATGCGCTCGAGCGCGATGCCCTTGGCCGCGAGTGGCGCCATGAACATCGCGAAGACCTTGGAGGAGACTTCTTTCATCGCTGGACCGGAGCGAACTCCAGTGGCAGCGATACTACCCCGCGAAAGCTGAGATCCTGACGCCAGGTGAGCCCATCGACCTCGCCGCGCAGGTCGGGCAGGCGGCGCAGGATGGTCTCGATCGCGATCGGCCCCTCGACCCGGGCCAGCGAGGCGCCGACGCAGTAGTGAGGGCCGAGGCCGAACGTCAGGTGGCGGGTCGGCCCGCGGCGGACGTCGAGCCGATCCGGATCGTCGAACACCGCGGGGTCGCGGTTGGCGGCGGCGACCAGGAGCCACACCGTCTCGCCCTCGCCGAGACGCTTGCCGCCGAGCTCGACCGGCTGCTTGATGGTGCGGCGGACCCGCTGGATCGGTCCGTGGAAGCGCAGCAGCTCCTCGACCGCGCCCGGGACCAGCCTCGGATCGTCGCGCACCAGCGCGAGCTGCGCCGGGTGGCGCAGCAGCTCGAGGATGCCGTTGCCGATCAGGTTGGTCGTGGTCTCGTGACCCGCGAACAGGATCAGGACGCAGGTGGCGAGCAGCTCGTCCTCGTCGAGGAAACGGCCGGCCTCCTCGGCGGCGAGCAGCTGCGACACCAGATCGGCGCGGGGCTCGCGGCGGCGCGCCGCCACCACGTCGGCGAGGTACGCGGTCATCGCCAGCATGCTGGCCTGGGCCTGGCGGAAGCCGCGCGGCCCCAGCTCCATCAGCGCCAGATCGTCTGACCACGCCTTGAAGCGGTGGTGATCGGCGGGGTCGACGCCGAGCAGCTCGGCGATCACGATCGCGGGGAACGGCTGCGCCAGATCGCGGATCAGATCGAGGTGACCGCGGTGAGCGATCCGATCGATCGCGTCATCGACCAGGCGCTGGATGCGCGGGCGCAGCCCCGCGACCAGCGACGGCGCGAACGCCTTGGACACCAGGGTCCGGAGCCGCGTGTGATCGGGTGGATCCATCATCAACAACCACAGCGTGAACGCGCGCTGCAGCGCGCGGGTGTCGTCGCGCAGCTCGGCCGGGAGCCGCTCGAACATCGCGGCCGAGCGCACCGAGCTGAACCGCGGATCACGAAGCGCGCGGCTGACGTCGTCGTGGCGGGTCAAGAGCCACGCGCCGTGGCGTTCGCTCCAGTGGACCGGATCGTCGGTGCGCAGGCGGCGGTAGACCGGGAACGGATCGGCGACCGCCGCGGGCGTGCCGAGATCGTAGCGATCGGCTGGCGCGGTCATCGGCCCCAGCGCAGGACCGTCGCCGACCAGGTCTCGCCGAGGCCACCACCGAAGGTGACGACGATGCCGTCGTCGCGCAGGCGGCCCGCGCGGCTCGCCTCGGCGAGGATGAGCGGGATGTTCGCGCTGTTCAGGTTGGCGGTGCGCGGGAACGTCACGATGGTGTCGGCGTGCGCGAGCCCGGCGTGGGCGGCGGTGACCTGGGTCAGCCACGCGGTCCCCTGGTGCGACGCGTAGAAGCCGACGTCGGCGGGGCCTAGCCCGGCATCGGCGAGGGCGCCGTGGATCGCCTCGCGGCTGCGATCGACCAGGTGCAGCAACATCTGGCGGGTGTGCTCGCGATCGAGGTGCTGCGTCGTGATCGGCGCGGCGCCGTCCCACCAGCCGCCCTCCGCGACGCCGAGCACCAGCGCCCGCGGGTAGCGGCCGTCGGTGTAGTGGCGGGCCGCGAGGACGCCGCGGCCGTCGGCGACCGGGCCGATCACCGCGGCGGCGGCGCCGTCGCCCCACCACGGTGAGTTCGACTGCGCCGCGGCATGCACGCGCGTGATCGCCGACGAGTGCAGCGACAGGACGTGGCGCGCGGCGCCGCTCGCGACCAGCGCTCGCGCCAGGGTCAGGTGCATCGCGAACGCGTTGCAGGCGCCCTCGGTGCCCATCGACAGGCAGTCGCGGCGCAGCCCGAGCGCGTGGTGCGGCGCGCACGCGCCGTTGACCATCAGGTGATCGGGGACCGGCGTCTGCGCCAGCACGACGTCGATCGCGTCGGCGTCGATGCCGGCCCGCGCGATCGCTTGCCGCGCCGCCGCGACCTCCATGTCGGCGACCGCCATCGTCGGATCCATCACGCGGCGCTCGACCGAGCCGCGGAACGGATCGCCGGCGTACTGGTTCATCGCCGCGATCGTGCGGCGGGCGCCGTCGGGCAGATCGGCCGGCACCGCGCCGTCGCCGCGGGTGACGTGGTGGGTGGCGCGGTCGCGCCACGACGCGATGTCTTCGGGCCGCCACCAGTCGTTGGTGCGGATGGTCTCGGGGAGGAACGTGCCGAGGCCGAGGATGCCGACGGCGGTCAATTGGTCAGCTTCCCGCGCGCGGCCGAGGAGTCGATCGCGATCATGCGATCGCGGCTCGGCATGCGGACGTCGGGATCGATGATGACGTCGACCACCAGCGGGCCGGTCGGGTTGCGCAGGCGATCGGCGATCCGGACGATGTCGCCGGGCCGATCGACCCGCACGAAGTCGGCGCCGAGGCCCTGGGCCAGCGCGCCGACGTCCATCGCGATCGGGTAGCTGGCCTCGCGGCCGTAGACGGTGCGGTGGCCGTGCTCGACCATGCCGAGGCGGCGATCGTTGAACACGAACAGCACCAGCGGGATCTTCTCGGCGGCGGCGGTCGCGATCTCGAAGCCGTTCATCGCGAAGCAACCGTCGCCGCAGATCGCCGCGACCGGTCGATCGGGCCGCGCCAGCTTCACGCCGATCGCGCCGCCGATGCTCTGGCCCATCGAGCCGAGCCCGGTCATCACGACGTAGCTATCGGGATGCGACAGCTCGAGGAAGTGGGTCGCGAACAAGAAGTGATCGCCGGAGTCGACGGTGTAGATAGTGTCGCGCGGCAGCACCGCCTGGATCTCGGCGATCGCGTCCTGGGGCGCCAGGCGATCGGCGTGGTGGCCGAGCTTGTGGCGGGTGACGCCGCCGCCGATCAGGCGCGGCACGTGGGTCGGGCGGCGCTCGAGCATCGCGCCGAGGAAGACGCTGATCGGCGCGACCAGCGCGTGGGTCGGCGTGTAGCTGCGGCCGATCTGCTGGGCGTCGATGTCGACCTGGATCAGGTGGCGCTTGGCCTTGAGCAGCGGGCTCCAGCCGTCGGTGGCGACGTCGCCGAGGCTCGAGCCGAGGATCAGCACCAGATCGAGGCCGCGCTCGGCGTAGCCGCGCGCCGACGGGTGACCGCCGAGGCCGAACACGCCGAGCGACAGCGGATGATCCTCGGGGAAGACGCCCTTGGCTTTCGGCGTGGTCGCCACCGGGCACTGGTAGGTCTCGGCGAGGGCGCGCAGCCGCGCGGGCGCACCGCCGCCGCGGCAGCCGGAGCCGGCGAGGATCATCGGCCGCGCCGCGAGGGCGAGCAGCGCGGCGATGTCGTCGACCGCGCGCGGCGCGACGACGAACTCGAGGCCGACCTGCGCGGTGATCCGCGGCGGCGGGATCATCGCGTTGGTGACGTCGAGCGGCAAGGTCAACAAGACCGGGCCGCGGCGGCCTGACAACGCGGTCGCGATCGCGCGGTGCAAGGTCAGCGGCGCGTTGGCCGGATCGACCAGCTCGGCCGACATCTTCGTGATGTGCCGGGTCATGCCGATGATGTTGAGGCCGTGGCTCGAGCCGTCTTGCAGCGCGCCGCGGCCGTGGACCTTGCGCGGCACCTCGCCGACCAGGAGCAGCACCGGCAGGCCGTCGCAGTGCGCCGACGCCAGGCCGGTCATCGCGTTCAGCACGCCGGGCCCCGAGGTGACCGCGGCGACGCCGAGCCGCCCGGTGGCGTGGGCATACCCCGCGGCGGCGAACAGCGCGCCGCTCTCGTGGCGGGTGGTGACGTGGCGGATCGAGCCCTGCGCGAGCAGCGCGTCGTGGATCGGCGAGATCGGACCGCCCGGCAATCCGAACACCAGCTCCACCCCCGCGGACGCGAGCACCTCGACCAGGACGTCCGCGGTGCGGCGGACAGGCGACTCTTGCGGGAGTGGATCGAGCGAGAGCTCTTGGCGGTCGGGCGTCGACAATGGGGTCCTATCTGACTGGGGCTGGGATGCCCAGCCCGAGCTCTTCGATCACCTGGGTGACATCGACCGGCTTGCGTAGTACCCGGCGCGCGCCGGCGTTGCGCGCGGCCTGCTCGAGCTCGCTGGTCATGCGACCGCTCGTGACGATGATGGCGAGATCTTTCGTGGCGGCGTTGGCCTTGAGACGGCGGCAGACCTCGATGCCGTCGAGGCCGGGCAGGAACACGTCGATCACCAGCCCGTGCGGACGCGTCGAGCCCACCTCGACCAGCGCGTCGACCCCGTTGTCGACCAGCACCACCTCGACCTTGTCGGCCCAGCGCTTGAACGCCCGCCCGAGCGCGCGCAGCTGGGTGACGTCGTCGTCGACCGCGACGATGCGCCGCTTGCCCGCATTCTGCAGCGGCCGCGGCACTGGAATCTTGTGCTGATCCAGGAACGAGACGAGATCGAGAGCCCGGATCCGGCGATGGCCTCCGGGCGTCCGGAATGCTACGATGTGGCCGTCGTTAACCCACTTCTTCACGGAGCTGGGGTTGACCTGAAGCAGGTTGCCGACCTGGGTGGAAGTGAGCAGGGAGTCGGGTTCGATGATCTCGGGGGTCACGTTTTTCTCAATAACGCCGCTTCGGGGGGCGTGTCAAACGAGATCAGAGACCCGCGTACTTGTGATACACGCGGCCACGTAATCACGTGGTGATCCTCTCGACAATCACCCGAGATCGGTGATCAGAATAAACCTCTACAGTCGACAACACGAAATTCACGAACAGAGGTGCTCACCTCTCCCATCCGTGAGTGGCTACCTCGGGTGTATCGGCCTGGAGCCATCTGGTCCGATCACCCGATGAATCTGGATGGATCGTCGCAAGTGATCCAAGGAAGTTTGCGCCGCGTAACGCGGGGGTCGCTTGTGGTAACTGTTCCGGCCCTCAAGGAGCATTCGGTGCCCGACATCCAGCAGCATCTCGACATGTCGAAGAAGGTCGAGTTCGACGACCTCGACTGGGCTCTCGCACGCCAGCACGGACTGTCGTCGCGCGAGATCCAGAACCTCCAGTTCTTCGCCGACATCGAGAGCCAGACCGTCTTCTACATGCTCGAGGTCGTGAAGCTGGAGGTGTCGCGCGAGCCCGACCTGCTGACGTTCCTCACGATGTGGAACTACGAGGAGTACTTCCACTCCCACGCGCTGTCGCGGTTCCTGCGCGAGTGCGGGCACGAGGTGCCGTCGTCGATGGCGCGCGCCACCAAGCTGCGCTCGCGGGCGCGGCTGCGGGCCCGGCTCGAGGACGCGGTCCAGGTGACGCTCGCGAAGGCGATGCCGAAGAGCTTCGTCGCGCTGTGGATGGCGTGGGGCGCGGCGCAGGAGCTGCTCACCTGCCACGCCTACGAGGAGCTGATCCGCACGACCAACAACCCGGTGCTCGCCGAGCTGGCACGGCGCATCGGCAAGCAGGAGCGCCGCCATTTCGCGTACTACTTCCAGGCGGCGCGCGAGCGCCTGCAGGATCAGCCGGTCGCGCAGAAGCTGGTGCGCCTGATCTTCGATCGCAACTGGAACCCGGTCGGCTCGGGCGTGAAGTCGCCGACCGAGCACGCCGAGATGATCTCGCGCATCTTCCCGAACCAGGTGCTGTTCGACGTGCTCGGCGACATCGATCGCCGCATGTCGACGTTGCCCGGGCTCGAGCACCTCGACTGCTGCACCAAGTGGGCGCGCAAGGTGCAGCCGATCCTGCCGCCCGAGGCGCGGATCGCGACGCCGGCCGCCGCGGTCGCCGCGTAAGCGCGCCTACGCGATCAGCGCGTCGACCCCGGCCGCGGCGGCGGCCCGCACGATCCGCTCGACGAGGGTGAAGCGACGCATCCTCGCCCCGGTAGCACGGATATCACAGACCGGGTCATCGATCTGCACATCTGTCAACGATGTGGCAGGACGCTTGATCGCGGCGCGGCGCCTCCCTATAACGCGCCCACGAAACGTCCTTCCTCGAGGTGATATTTATGAGTTCTCTGCTCTCTGCATTCGCAGCAGCGGCGGGACCAGCGGCCGGTGGACATGTGATCCACAGCGAAGCCGACCTGATCCTTCCGAACCTGCACACTGGTGGCCCTGGCCCCAACTCCGGCATGGTCGACGCGTACGTGAAGGGCGGAGGCGTCGAGTTCCTCGGCCTGTCCGGCTGGACGGTCCTGGCGTCGGGCCTGGTGATCTGCGCGCTGGCCATCGTCTTCGGCATGGTGATCTACCACCAGCTGAAGAACATGCCGGTCCACAAGTCGATGCGCGAGGTCTCCGAGCTCATCTACGAGACCTGCAAGACCTACCTCGAGACCCAGGGCAAGTTCATCGCGCTGCTCTGGCTGTTCGTCGGCACCATCATCGTCGTCTACTTCGGCGTCCTCGAGAAGGTGCCGGTCCCGAAGGTCGCGGCCATCGCGGCGTTCTCGATCATCGGCATCCTCGGCAGCTACGGCGTCGCGTGGTTCGGCATCCGGGTCAACACCTTCGCCAACAGCCGCGCCGCCTTCGCCAGCCTCCGCGGCAAGCCGTACCCGACCTACGCGATCCCGCTCAAGGCCGGCATGTCGATCGGCACGATGCTCATCGCGATCGAGCTGCTGCTCATGCTCGGCATCATGCTGTTCCTCCCCGGTGACTACGCCGGCCCGTGCTTCATCGGCTTCGCGGTCGGTGAGTCGCTCGGCGCCGCGGCGCTGCGCATCGCTGGCGGCATCTTCACCAAGATCGCCGACATCGGCTCGGACCTGATGAAGATCGTCTTCAACATCAAGGAAGACGATGCCCGCAACCCCGGCGTCATCGCCGACTGCACCGGTGACAACGCCGGCGACTCGGTCGGCCCCACCGCCGACGGCTTCGAGACCTACGGCGTCACCGGCGT
>JAYTAJ010000824.1:0-3353 GCA_043737575.1 Myxococcales bacterium
TGGCCGATGCCGTTCGACGCGTTGACGAAGAACATGCTGCAGGTGCCGCCCTACCCGAACCCGCTGTCGGCCGCGGCGGATCCGCGCGCGTGGTGGTCCGAGCATCGCCCGTTGGTGTTGCAGACTGGACCGCTGGGTCCGCTGAAGAGCCTGTCGTTCTTCTCCGGTTTTCGGGTACTGGCGGTCAAGAACAACGTCATCGACAAGGTCCATTTCGTTCCGATCGAACGACTGGAGGCAAGTCAGTATCGGCTGTCGTGGGACGAGGCGATCCGGCCGGAGCCGGTGCGCCACCACCGCTACGTCGAGCGGTCGCGTCCGCTCGGCGCGCCGCGCGGCGTTGGCGCCCCCGCCGCCATCGCGGTCCCGACGCTCGCCGCCACGAACGTGGTGTATCGCGATCGCGACGGCCGCCTTCACGAGCTGTGGCAGAAGGGGAGCGACGCCGGCACGAGCGATCTGACCACCCTCGGGGACAATGCCATTCCTGCGGCGGATGATCCCACGCTGTACATCGACACCACAGAAGGCCTCCTGGTCGCGCTCTATCGCGGCACCGACAATCACGTGTACAGCCTGTACTGGTCGACGGGCGCGGTCGGGCGTGATGCCCTCAGTGGCACCGCGGGCGCGCCGCGCGCCGCGGGAAATCCAGTTGGCTATGTCGGCAAGGACGGCGTCAAGCATGCGATCTACCGAGCCGAAGGCGGCCACCTGCACGAGCTGTGGTGGACGGGACCGAACCCACCTGGCCACGGCGCGATCACGGGTGACGTCGCCCCCGCCGCCAAGGGCGATCCCGCCGCGTACATCAACACCGCCACGGGTGAGAACGTCGTGATCTATCGCGGCAGCGACGATCACGTGCATGGGTTGTACTGGCTGACAGGTGCCGTCCGCCATGACGACCTGTCGGGCTACGCGCAGGCGCCCGAGGCCGCGGGCGATCCGGTGGCCTACTACACCGGCCACGATGACACCCATCAAGTGATCTACCGCAGCGCGGACGGACACCTCCACGAGCTGTGGTGGCGTGGCAACAACCCCGTGGCGCACCGCCAGCTGACCGCGGCGACCGCGGGCGCGCCCGTGGCCGCGAACGGCTCGTCCGGGGATCCCGCCGCGTACTACTGCGCGGGCAGCAACACCAAGCATGTGATCTACCGCAGCGCCGATGGCCGTCTGAACCAGCTGTGGTGGAGCCGTGGAGCGCCCAAGCACGTCGATCTGTCGGCGCATGCGGTCGCCCCGCTCGCCGCGGACAAGCCCGCCGCGTTCGCTGCTCCCGGCACGACCACCCAGCACGTCGTCTACCGGGGGAAGGACGACCAG
The DNA here is from genome assembly GCA_043737575.1 of Myxococcales bacterium. Classification (GTDB taxonomy): domain Bacteria; phylum Myxococcota_A; class Polyangia; order Haliangiales; family Haliangiaceae; genus UBA2376. The sequence continues at coordinate 1,333 of JAYTAJ010000824.1, forward strand.
ATCCACGAGCTCCGCTGGACTCAGGCGGTGGTGCGGCGGGTTCCCGACCCCCGCGAGATCGGCGGCATGGCCGAACCCGCGGTCGTCATCGAGGCCGTCGGTCGCGACCGGCCGATGCGTCGTCGCACGCCACAGTAGCGGCCACCGGGTCGGCGCGTACAATCGAGATTCGCCTCGCTCAGGCCAAGGACACGCCCGGCGCGTTTGTCTATCATCGGTCCACGCGAATCTCGCGGGGACCGCGGCCCCAGGGCCGTCGATGCGCGCGCGCCGGAGCCAAGATGAACAAGCGATGGACCCTGGCGGCTCTTGCCGCCGCCCTCTCGATCTCGGCACCGTCGGTGGCCGAGGCGTTCTGCGGATTCTACGTCGGTGGCGGTGGCGCCGAGCTGTTCAACAACGCCACGCAGGTGGTGCTGATGCGTCAGGGCACGCGCACCGTGCTGTCGATGCAGAACAACTACCAGGGCCCGGTCGCCGACTTCGCGATGGTGGTCCCGGTCCCGGTCGTGCTCCAGGAGGAGCACGTGAAGACGCTGACGAAGGACGTCTTCGCGAAGATCGATCAGATGGGCTCGCCGCGCCTGGTCGAGTACTGGGAGCAGGACCCGTGCCGGGTCGAGTCCGAGTACGACTATCCGATGGCGTCGCCGACGTCGGTGGCGATGGACGATGGGGGCGGCACCGTCGAGTCGGGTGCCCACGGCGTCACCATCGAGGCCCAGTTCACCGTCGGCGAGTACCAGATCGTGATCCTGTCGGCCAAGGACTCGACCGGCCTCGATCAGTGGCTGCGCGAGCAGAAGTACCAGATCCCGAAAGGCGCCGAGCCGCTGCTCCGACCGTACGTCGAGGCCGGCTCGAAGTTCTTCGTCGCCAAGGTCGACCCCAAGAAGGTGCGCTTCGAGGGCGGCATGGCGCAGCTGTCGCCGCTGCGGTTCCACTACGACTCCGACGAGTTCGTGCTGCCGGTCCGCCTCGGCATGGCGAACTCGGCGGGCACCCAGGATCTGATCGTCAACATCCTCGCGCCGAGCCAGCGCTACGAGGTCGCGAACTACCAAAACGTCACGATCCCGACCAACCTCGACGTCAAGGCCGAGACCAAGGCCAAGTTCGGCGAGTTCTACGCCGCGCTGTTCGATCGCACCGTCGAGAAGAACCCGGGCGCGGTGGTCACCGAGTACGCGTGGGACGCGTCGACCTGCGATCCCTGCCCGGGGCCCAACCTCGACGGGGACGACTTCGCGACCCTCGGCGCCGACGTGCTCGGCGGCGACAACTACTGGGGCCTGGTGCTGACGCGACTCCACGCCCGCTACGGCAAGGGCGCGATGACCGAGGACCTGGTCTTCAAGGCGGCGCCGCCGATCGTCGGTGGCCGTGAGCTGGTCGTCGACGCGACCGGCAAGCTCGAGGAGCGCTCGCGGCCCGACTCGGTCAACAACTTCCAGGGTCGCTACGCGATCCGTCACGAGTGGACCGGCGCGATCGCGTGCAAGGAGCCGAAGCGCGGTCGCTGGGGTGGTCCGCCCGGCGATCAGATCGCCGACGACGCGCCCCAGGCCGCAACCAACATCGCGTTCGCGCCGCGCGGCGGCGTGTCGCTGCCTGACCTGGTGAAGCAGGACATTCCGGAGATCGGCGTGCAGGCCGGCGTGGCGCTGCCCGGGCCCGCCGCGGTGAACAAGGCTGCCTATCCCGGCTGCACCTGCTCGACGACGAGCGGCGCGGCGGGTGGGGCGGCGAGCGCGGCGGCCGCGGGTGCGGTGCTGGCGCTGGTGCTGCGGCGCCGCAACCCGAAGAGGAGCAAGTGATGCGGAAGATCTTGTTGGCGGCGGTGGCTCTCGGTGCGGTGCTGGCGCCGCGGACCGCGGATGGGTTCTGCGGGTTCTACGTGAACGGCGCGGGCAGTGAGATGTTCAACGACGCGACGCAGGTCGTGTTGATGCGGATGGGCACACGCACCGTGCTGTCGATGCAGAACAACTACCAGGGACCGCCCGAGGCGTTCGCGCTGG
>JAYTAJ010000825.1:0-7635 GCA_043737575.1 Myxococcales bacterium
CGCCGCGGCGACCTCGCCCGCCGCGAGCTGGGCCGCGCCGAGCAGCACCCGAGCCCGCGCCCCCGGCTCGCGCTTCGCGACCTCGGCGGCGTGACGCCGCGCCGCGGCGACGTCGCCGACCGCGAGGGCCAGCTCGGCGAGGCGCCGCGCCGGCAACGCATCGCCCGGCTTCGCGGCGGCGTGGGCGCGCATCAACACGCTGCGCGCGGCGGCAGGCAGGCCCAGGGCCCAATAGCGATCCCCGAGCTCGATCAGCGTGGGCATCGAGAGGACGCTAGCACACTCACTTCAAGGCGATCTTGCGCGCCGCCACGTGACGACGCAGCTCGTCCAGCTCGTCGGTGGCCGCGGCCGAGGCGTCGCCGGGCGCCGCCGCCCACGCCTCGGCGAAGGCGTCCATCGCCGCGACGTCGCCGCGCAGCCGCTCGCGCACCGCGGCGTGGGCCGCGCCGAAGTCGCCGTAGAAGTCCTGCAGCATGTCGCCCTTGCGCAGCGGCGTGATGGTGCCGAGGCGGCCGTCGGCCATCTGCTCCATGTAGATGCCGATCTTGTAGAGCGGCCCGGCGACCTTGTGGGTCATGATCACCAGGTAGCCCGACAGGATGATCGTCAGGCCGAGGCCGACGCCGATCATCTCGAACACCAGGCGGCGATCGCGGGCCGCGATGTCGTTGGCGGTCTCGCGGCCGTACTCGGCGAGCGACTCGTCGCCCTCGGTCAGAGCCTCGAGGCCCTGCACCAGATCGTCCGACGCGCGGTGCTCCTGGCGATAGATCAGGTAGCCGAGCGAGCCGGCGATCACCGCCGACACGATCGTCACCGCGAGCACGTAGCGAAGCTGCAAGCTCTTGTCGAGCAGGTAGTTCGAGAGGCGGCGGTGGCGGCGCTGGCCACCAGGCGCGGGCGGCGGACCGCCTGCGGACGGCACGTCGCCGGGGACGCGGCCGCCCTGCACCACCACGGCGGGAGGGACCTGGGACTCGCGATCAGCCAAGGGACTTCTCCTTGCGCGCGAGGACGTCGCGCAGCGCTGCCGCGGCGGCCTTGGCGTCGTCGGAGCGCTCGGCCACACCGTCGGCGGTCGCGGCGTCGAGCGCGGCCCGGATCCGCTCGACGTCGGCCTGCTCGAGGACGACCACGCCGGCGTGCGCGTGCTTGAAGTGCTCGTAGAACTCGACGAGCTGGTCGCCCTTGCGCAGATCGTAGACCTTGTCGTAGCGACCCTCGCGCAGCTTCGCGAGGTAGAGCGTCACCTTGTACAGCGGGCCCGCCACGCGGTGGGTCATCTTGATCCCGAACACCGCGAGGCCGAGCGTCAGGAGCACGCCCGACGCGATCATCACGTACAGGATGCGGCGCTTGCCGCTGCCGACCTCGGCGATGCGCGCGGTCAGCTTGAGCTCGCACTCGTGGTGCGCCGCGATCTGCTGGGCGTAGTCGGGCGCGATCACCGCGGGCGCGGGCGGCGTGACCTCGATGTCGATCTTGCTCTCCTGGATCACGACCGAGCGGCGCCGCGTCGAGCCGTCAGGATCCGCGGGATCCGCGGAGTCATCGGGGGGCACCGTGCCCGGTCCCGAGCCCGCGACCGGCTCGGCGCCGACGACCGATCCCGGATCGGTGGCCGCGCCCGAGCCCTGCCCCGCACCTGGCGTCGGCGCGGGCGTCGGCGGTGCCGGCGTCGTCGGTGGCGTCGGCGGCATCGCCTTCGGCAGCGGCGGGCACACCTCGCCGCGGATGCTCGACTGCGCGACCGTGGTCGCCTCGTTGGCGACCCGCACCACCCACCAGCCGAGCAGCGCCATCATCACCGCGGCGAGCCCGACCATGAACAGCGTGAAGCGGAGCTGGTACCGCTTGTTGATGAGCAGGTTCTTCCAGCTGCGCTTGTAGCCGCGATCGCTCACTGGCTTGCCTTGGTGCGGATGGCGGACACGACCTTGCTGGCGACCAGATCCTCGACGACCGCGGCGACGCAGTCGACCTTGCCCAGCTCGATGTCACGCGGATCGTTCGAGCCCTGCACGGCGGCGCCGCCGGACAGCACGGCAAAGATGCTCGGGTTGGGGAAGCTCGCGATCAACATGCTGACTTTACAGGACACCGTGGCGGTGGATCCCTTTTGTTTCACCGAGACCTCGTTGACCGTGCCATCGACCTGGAATCCTTTGACTCCCTTGGCCTCGAGCTGGGGCTTGGTCGGCGTCTTCCCGGTCGACCAGGTCTGCATCATGTCGCCGGCCTTGCGGGTCAGCACGGTCTGCGTGGTCTTGCGCATCAGCGCCTTCATCGCGTCGACCGGCTCGGCGAGCTTGGGCACCGCCGCCATCAGCCCGACGTCGACGAAGATGCCGCCCTTGGCGACGGCGACCGCGGGGGCGCCGAGCGCGGCGACGATCTGCTTGGTCTTGGTCGCCTGGGTCTTCACCGACGCGGTGGTCTCGCGCGCGATCAGGCGGTCGAGGGCGGTGACCAGCTTGGTCCGGGTCGCGGTCGGCGTCGACGCGTCGACCAGCTTGCCCAGCGTGACCGCGGCGGCGCCGCGCACGGTCTTGTCGCTGTCGGACAACGCGCCGATCAACGGATCGATCGCGCGCGCATCGCCGAGCTTGGCGAGCGCGAGCACCGCGGACAGCCGGACCTTGTAGTCCGAGCCGCTGCGCAGATCCTTGATCAGCGTGTCGACGTTGTCGGCGTGGGCCGCGGTCGTGCGGGCGACGAGCCCGAGGACGATCACGATCGCGATCACGAGCGCGCGGGGCATGGCTCGGTTCGACGCGACCTTGCGCCCGTTGTTCACCACGGCGGAGCCCGACACGATCCCGACGGTAGCGGACCGAAGGCCGCGCGCGCAATCGCGCGCTCGCCCGATCATCCGGAGCGGTAGACGCGCGCCAGCTCGACGTAGTGGACGGCGCTCGATGCGATCCATGTTCGCTCGCGATCATCGACCGGACGCTTGACCCGTGCAGGGGCACCGAGGACGAAGCTGCCGGGAGGAATGTCGGTGCCCGGCGTGACGAGCGCACCTGCGCCTACCAGGCTGCCGCGGCCGATGCGCGCGCCGTCGAGGATGATCGAGCCCATCCCGATGATGCAGTCGTCCTCGACGTCGCAGGCGTGGAGGATGACGCGGTGGCCGACGGTGACGCGATCGCCGACGGTGGTGCCGCGGACGCCGGCGGTGACGTGGATGACCGAGTTGTCCTGGATCGAGGTGTCGGCGCCGATCGCGATCGGCATGACGTCGCCGCGGATCACCGCGCCGAACCAGATCGACGAGCCGGCGCCGATCGTCACCGCGCCGATCACCGACGCGTGATCGGCCAGGTACACCGACGGATCGATCACCGGTGTCTTGCCCGCGAAGCGCAGGACGACCGCCATCAGCGCCCCGCGCGCCAGTCGGCGGCGACCCGGGCCGCGACCCGACACGCGCCGTCGTGGGCCAGCTCGCCCGAGGTGGTCGACGCGGCGTAGCGGATCGTCCCGGTCGCGTCGATCACGACGATCGCACCGTCCTCGGCGAGGGCGAGGCCGCCGAGCAGCGGCGCGCCGAGCTCGCGATCGATCCGCCGGGTCGTGACCGCCAGCGGCACCCGCTCGCGGTACGCGATCAGCTCGTCGGGGCCGGCCAGCACCCAGGCCTCGATCGCGGGGACCTCACCGTCGCCCGCGGTCGCGGCGAAGCGATCGACCAGCGCGGTGACCGCGCTCGCGCACGGCTCGCACCGCGCGTCGAACAGCGCGAGCACCAGCGGTCGGCCGCGCCAGTCCGACGCGGTGACCGCGACGCCGCCGCGATCGACCACCGCGACGTCGGGCAGATCGTAGCCGACCAGGCGCTGGTGGATCAGCTCGTCGGGGCTGGGCCGGGCCCGCAGCCGCGGCGCGATCCGCAGGCGACGGCCGCCGCGGCTGACCAGGATCGGCGCGCGATCGCCGATCTGGAACCGACCGATCAGCGAGCCGAGATCCGACGCCAGCACCGGCTCGCCGCCGATCGCGACGATGACGTCGTCGCGCCGCAGCCCGGCGCTCGCCGCGGCGCTGCCGGGGTGGACCTCGGTCACGACCGCGCCGACCGGATCGGGGTGGTAGGTGATGCCGAGCCACGGCGGCGGCTCGGCACCCGCGGGGACCGCGATCGCGAGCAGGCCAGCGACGACGAGGGCGCGCACGTCGCGAGTCTAGTGCATCGCGCCCGCAGGTGCGCGCGAAACCAGCGCGGGCGTATGCTCCGCGTCCGCGTGGGCCCATCGCGTTCTCCCGATTCGACGCTGGAGCTCGGCGAGCTCGCCGCGCCCGAGCTCGCCGCGCGCTACGAGCCCAAGCCCGGCGACGGCGTCGGCGCCTACGTCCTCGAGGGTGAGCTGGGCCGCGGCGGCATGGGCCAGGTGTTCTGCGCCTACGATCCCAAGCTCGACCGCCGGGTCGCGATCAAGTTCGTGACCGTCCACCACGTCACCAGCGTGCCGCGGTTCGTGTCCGAGGCCCGCGCCACCGCGCGCTGCACCCACCCGTCCATCGTCGTCATCCACGACATCTCCGAGCACCAGGGCATGCCGTTCATGGTGCTCGAGCTGTTGCGCGGCAAGTCGGCGTCGCAGCTCCTGCGCGACGGGCCGATGCGGGTCGAGACCGTCGTCGCGATCATGCTGCAGGTGGCGCGGGCGCTGCACCACGCCCACAAGCAGGGCATCGTCCACCGCGATCTCAAGCCGGGCAACGTCTTCGTCACCGACGAGGCGCTGGTGAAGGTCCTCGACTTCGGCATCGCCAAGCTGCTGGTCGATCCGATCGGGATCGAGGTCGCGGGCGACGGCCGCGACCGCGTCCCCGGCCACACCGCGGTCGGCCAGCTGGTCGGCACGTTCGAGTACATGGCGCCCGAGCAGCTCACGACCGGCGAGGTCGATCACCGCGCCGACCTGTGGTCGTTCGGCGTGACGATGTTCCAGATGCTCGACGGCCAGCGGCCGTTCGAGGGCGCGTCCGAGGCGACGCTGGTCGATCACGCCCGGGCGCTCGACCAGCCGATGCCGAGCCTGGCGGCGCGGCGGCCGGAGCTGCCGCTGGCGATCACCGCGCTGGTCGATCACTGCCTGGCGAAGCGGCCGGCCGATCGGCCGCAAGACGCCGCCGAGCTGATCCGCGCGCTGCGGGCGGTGCGCAGCGCCGCGGGGCACGACGACGATCCGAGCACCGATCCGGATCGACCGCTGCCCGCGCCGCGGCCGCGGCCGCCGACGCCGACCCCGATCGCGATCGGCGAGAGCGAGCAGGCGACGCAGGTGCGGTTCGAGCTGCCGATCGCCGCGGCGCCGCAGCGGCGACGGCGGTGGCCTCGCGTCGTCGCGGTGATCGCCGCGGTCGCGCTGATCGCGGCGGCGATCGGGATCGCGCGCATCGCGCGGCGCGCGCGCGGTGGCGATGGCGCGCGCGCCGACCAGGCGCAGGCCGCGGCGCTGGTGGCGCGGCTCGCAACCGAGCTCGATCGTCACCTCGCCGCCGACGAGCGGCGCGACGCGGCGGCGCTGATCGAGGCGTTCGTCGCCGAGCCCCGGCACCAGCGCAGCGGCGCCGCGGCGCTGGCGTGGCAGGCCTGGGGCCAGCGGCTGGTCGAGCGCGACGACCGCGACGGCGGGCTCGCGGCGCTGGCGCAGAGCTACCTCGCGGCGCCCGACGATCGGCTGCGGCTGGCGCCGCTCGGCGCGATCGCCGAGCTGTACGTCGCGACCCGGGCCTGGGATCGGCTCGGCGAGGTCCTGGTCGTCCTCGACGGCATCCCGGGCGGCGCCGCGACCGCCGCGCGCCCGCGGGTGCTCCACGATCTGGCCCAGGGCGTGTTCGGCGGCGCCGAGCGCGCGCCCGCGGCGTGGCGCGGCGTGGCCCGCGCCGTCGCGACCGGCGCCCGCGGCCCCGAGCCGGTCCGCCGCGTCGCCCGGGTCCAGCTCGACGACGATCGCGCCGACGAGCTGCTGGTCCTGTCGGGCACCGCGGTCACCGGCCACGACGTCGACGCCGCGATCACCCAGCGGTTCGCGCTGACCGGCGTCGAGAACATGCGGTGCGCCGCCGACGTCGGCGGTCGCTTCGTCGTGATCGGCGGTCGCGGCGACGGCCACGCCGCGGTGCTCTACGATCGCCGCGGCCGCGAGCTCGACGCGCTGCCGGTCGAAGGCTGGCGCTGCAACCCGGCCGATCGCGACGACGACGGCGTGCCCGAGCTGTACGTCTACGGCGGCGGCCAGCTCCTCGAGCTGCGGCTCGGCGACGGCGGCGCGCTGGCGACCGCGACCAAGACCTCGTGGGCGCTCGGCTCGGGGATCGGCGCGGTCGCGACCGCGACCCACGCCGCCGGGCGCAGCCTGCTCGTCGCCGTGGGCGAGTGGCGCGGCTACGATCTGCGGCTGGTCGACGTCCAGGCCGATCGCACGCTGCACCTGCGCGATCGCCTGCGCCTCGGCCTGGTCAGCCGCCCATCGCCCGTGCGGCGCCGCGATCGCTCGCTGGTGTACGCGGCGCTGGTGCAGGACAGCTACCCCAGCCGCAAGGCGCTCGGCGCCGCGACGCCGACCGGCGCGCGCCAGGGCCTGTACCTGTTCGACGTCACCGCCGACGCGCTGACGGTGCGCGGCCGCATCGACGTCGCGACCGGCAACGACGCGACCCTGGTGGTCGCCGACCTCGACGGCGACGGCGGCGACGAGCTCCTGGTCAGCGCCTGCCCCGACGAGCGCTGCGCGACGACGGTGATCCTGCTCGGCGACGACGATCGCTTCGAGCGGTTCTGGCTCCACGGCGTCGAGGTCCTCGAGCGGGTCGCCGCCGACGACGATCCGGCCGACGAGCTGGCGGTGGTCGACGGCGACCGGCGGCTGTGGGTGCTGGGCACTGGCGACGCGCGGCTGCCGCGGCGCGGTCCCGCCAACGTCGCGGCGCCGCGGCCTCCCGCGACGCTCGATCGCGTCGCCGCCGCGCAGTGGCAGCGCGCCGACGATCTGGCGCGGATCGGCCTCACCGCCGCCGCGGCGCAGTCGTTCCAGACCCTGCGCTCGCTGTCGACCGACGCCGCGATCCAGGACGCCGCCCTCGAGCGCGCCGCGACGCTCTACGGCGCCAGCGGCGACACCACCGCCGCCGCCGCCGCGTGGGCCCAGCTCGCCGAGGCGCGGCACGGCGCGGCCGCGGCGACCGCGCGGCTGCGCGCGCTCGAGGCCTACCGTGACGGCCACGATCTCGACCGCGCCCGCGCCGTCGCCGAGGCGCTGGTCGCCGACGCGCTGACGCCGGTCGAGCGGGCGCGGCTCGATGCCTTGCGCGCCGAGCTGGCGGCGCCCGTGGTCGACCTCGTCGAGGGCGATCGGCCCCACGCCGCGTGGCGCGTCGTCGATCCGACCGGCTTCTACCTCGACCCGACCCGCGGCGGCCTGGTGATCGACTCGACCACCGCGGCGCCCGTGATCGCGACCGCGGCCGTCGTCCATCGCGGCGGCCCGCTGCGGATCCGCTTCGATCTGACGATGACCCGCGCCGAGTGGGCGGGCGACATCGCGCTCGAGTTGGCGCCGCGATCGAGCCCGCGCGGCGCGGTGACGATGGGCGTGCGCGGCGGCGGCGGCGGTCAGGCGA
>JAYTAJ010000826.1:0-3345 GCA_043737575.1 Myxococcales bacterium
CACGCCGGCATCGGCTTCAACCGCTACGCGCTGGTGATGATCCCGATCGCGGTGGCCGGCTGGATCACCGCCTACTACACGCTGGTGTGGATCTTCCGCGCCCCGCTCGCCGACGTCGCGCCCGCGCTCGGCGCGTGGCCGCAGCGTCCACCGCCGATCGGACGCGGCGGCTGGGTCGTCGTCGTCGCGATGGCGACGCTGCTCGTCGCGTACCCGACCCTCGCCTACGTCGGTGTGCCGGTCTGGCCGATCGCCGCGGCCGGCGGCGCGGTGTGCGCGATCGCCAGCCTGGCGTCGCGCCACGATCCGCGAAAGCTCGCGGCCGGCGTCGCGTGGGCGGTGTTTCCGTTCCTGACCGGGGTGTTCGTCCTCGCGATCGCGCTCGATCGCGTCGGCGTGGTCGCGTGGCTGCGGGCGCTGTACGGCGGCTCCGGCGACTCGGTCGCGGTGATCGGCACGGTGTCGTCGCTCGGCTCGGCGCTGCTCAACAACCACCCGATGTCGGTCTTGAACGCCTTCGCCCTCGACGGTGCCCGCGGCGACACACCCGCGTTCGCCGCGCTGATCGGCGGCGATCTCGGCCCGCGGCTCCTGCCGGTGGGCTCGCTCGCGGCGCTGATCTGGTACGACCTCCTGCGCCGCCATGGCGTGGTCGTGTCGGTCGCGACCTTCGTCCGGACCGGCGCGATCCTCACCGCGCCGACCCTCGCGGTGTCGCTCGCCGTGCTGTGGCTGATCGATCGCGTCTACTAGCGACGACGCCGACCGCCGCCACCACCGCCACCGCCGCCACCACCGCCGCCGCGACTGCCGCGCTGGGCATCGCGCCGCATCTGCATCTGCGCCTGCGGCGACGCCGCGACGCGCTCGCCCGGCCGCAGCGGGTGCGGCGCGCGGTCCTCGAACGGGTGACCCTCGATGACCGGGATCGCCTGACGCGTCAGCCGCTCGATCTGCTGGAGCAGCTCGCGCTCGTCGGCGTCGCAGAACGACACCGCGTAGCCCGACGCGCCGGCGCGCGCGGTGCGGCCGATGCGATGGACGTACTGCTCGGGCACCTCGGGCAGATCGAAGTTGACGACGTGGGTGATGTCGTCGATGTCGATGCCGCGCGCCGCGATGTCGGTCGCGACCAGCACCCGGACCTGGCCGGCCTTGAAGTGCATCAGCGCCCGCTCGCGCGCGCTCTGCGACTTGTTGCCGTGGATCGCCTCGGCGCCGATGCCGCTCTTCACCAGGTGCTCGGCGATCTTGTTGGCGCCGTGCTTGGTCCGCGAGAACACCAGCACCCGGCGCATGCCGACGTCGCGCAACAGCTCGACCAGGAGCGCGCGCTTGTCGCCCTTGTCGACGTAGGCCAGCTCCTGCTCGACCTTCTCCGCCGTCGACGACACCGGCGCCACCGCGACCCGGACCGGATCTTTCAGCAGCTGATCGGCGAGGAGCTGGGCCTCGGGCGGCATCGTCGCCGAGAAGAACAGCGTCTGGCGCTTCGGCGGCAGGAGCCGGATCACGCGGCGGACGTCGTGGATGAAGCCCATGTCGAGCATGCGATCGGCCTCGTCGAGGACGAACACCTCGAGCGACGGCAGGTGCAGGAGGCCTTGGCCCGCGAGATCGAGCAGGCGGCCCGGGGTCGCGACCAGCACGTCCATGCCGGTGCGCAGCGCCTGCTTCTGCGGCTCCATGCCGACGCCGCCGAAGATGACGACGGTGCGCAGCCGCAGGTACTTGCCGTAGGTGTCGAAGCTCTCGGCGATCTGCGACGCCAGCTCGCGGGTCGGCGTCAGGATCAGGACCCGGATCGGACGCGAGCCGCGGTGGCCCGGCACCGGCGCGGGCGGCGTCGCGGTCAGGCGCTGCAAGATCGGCAGCGCGAACGCCGCGGTCTTGCCGGTGCCGGTCTGGGCCAGGCCCAGGAGGTCGCGACCGTCGAGGAGGTGCGGGATCGCCTTGGACTGGATCGGGGTCGGTCGCTCGTAGCCTTGCTCGCGCACCGCACGCGCCAGCGGCTCGATGAGGCCGAGGTCGTCGAAGCGCTCGGGGGTCGGTTCTTTCACGGGGCGCGGACCTTGGCACGGTTTCGCCTCGCGAGGCGCCCATCGGCCCTCATTTGCGGGGTGCCGATGGGGGCCGGGTGAGGTTGTGGAGCGCGATGCCGCACGCGACCGCGACGTTCAGCGAGTCGAAGTCGGGCGCGATGTCGATGCGCACGCCGCGCGCCCGCGCCAGCACGTCGTCGGCCAGCCCCGGTCCCTCGGCGCCGAGGAGCAGCGCCCGCCGCGGCGCCGCGTCGAGCGCGTCGATCCGCTCCGCGCCCCGCGGTGTCAGCGCGATCGCCTCGAAGCCGTGCACCGCCAGCGTGTCGAGCATCGCCGCCGCCGACCCGCACCGCGCGAACGGCACCACCAGCGCGCCGCCCACCGACACCCGGATCGCCTTGCGGTACAGCGGATCGCAGCACGTCGTGTCGAGCAGCACCGCGCCCGCGCCGAACGCCGCCGCGTTGCGGAAGATGCCGCCGAGGTTGTCGTGGTTCGCGATCCCGATCGCGCCGATCACCGTCGCCGTCGGCGCCAAGGTCGCGAGCAGCTCGTCCGCGTCGCGCTCCGCCCCGCGCGCGCCGATCGCCAGCAACCCGCGATGGATCGGAAAGCCGACGATCGCGTCCATCACCGCCTGCGCCGCGACGTACACCGGCACGTCGTCGGCCAGCCCGTCGAGCACGCCGCGGTCGCGCCGCTCGCTCACCAGGACCGATCGGATCGCGTACCGCCCGCGCGCGATCAGCACCCGCACCACCACGTCGCCCTCCGCCACGAACCCGCCCTCGTGCCCCGCCAGATCGCGCTCGCGCACCGCCCGGTACGCCGCGATCCGCGGATCGTCGACGCGATCGATCGCGACCGTCATCCGCGTCAGTCGTCGTCGCCGCGGGGCAGGGCGGGCTTGGCGAGGGTGCCGAGGCGGCTCTTGCCGCCCTTGTCGTCGCCGAAGACCCGGATGCGCTTGCCCGCGCGGTTGTGGCCGATGGCGTAGACCAGGCCGCCGATCGCCGACAGCGGCAGGACGACCATCATCACCGGCATCAGCAGGAACATCGGGATGATCTTGGAGACGATGCCCGCGATGATCAGGTAGAGCGCCGCGGCCGGGATGGTCTCGCGGAACGATCCGGCGTAGAGCCAGCCGAGCGGGCCGAAGAAGAACGACAGCCCGGCCGAGATCAGCCACGACTTGTCGCCGGCCTTGGTCGGGCGATCGAGCTCGGCCTTGACGTCGCCGGCCTTGCGCGCGAGGGACAGCGCGCGATCGAGGTCGCCGGCCTCGCTGCGGCGCGATCGG
>JAYTAJ010000827.1:0-3334 GCA_043737575.1 Myxococcales bacterium
GTCATCGTCTCGCCGACGCCCTTCTCCTGGCGCTTCTTGATGCCCTCGTAGAGCGCGTTCGGCATCGCGATGCCGGCCATCGTCGCCGACGGCGCGCTCTTGCCCGCGGCCTTGACCGCGCCGACGCCGAAGTGGGTGCAGTTGAAGAAGAACACCGAGTACTGCGCGCCCTTCTTGGACTCGGCGTACGCGATCACCGAGTCGACCTCGGCCTGGGTGAGCGACCAGCTCTGCGACGCCTTCTCCGCGCCCTCGTGGGCCTGATCGGGATGACGCATCCAGCCCTGCACGTACGAGTTGAACGGGTTCGGGTTGTAGTAGACGCCGTTCGGGGTGTCGGGCCAGAAGCCCATCGGGTCGGCGTACTTGCCGCCGTTCTGCAGCAGCGCCTTGTGGTCCGCCGGGATGGAGTCGGGGATCGCCGCGGTGTCGAGGTACTCGAGGGCGATCCAGGTGTGGCCGACCCGGCCGCCCTTCAGCGCCTCGATGCTCATCGACTTCACGTCGATGTCGGCATAGAGGTGCAGCTTCGCGACCGGGGCCCTCTGTCCGGGATCGGGCAAGGGCTGCTCGCCGTCGCGCTGCACGATCGGGGCGGCGATCTTGCGCTGCACGCCGCCCCAGCCACCCGCGGGCGCGGGGGTGTTCGGGCCGATCGACAACAGCTCCTCGGCCGAGTTGCCGGCGACGACGGTGTCGGCGACCGCGTCGGCGTGCCGCTCGTAGCTGTCGCCCGCGGCGCCGACGCCGCCGTAGAGGTTGACGCCCTGCGCCTGCTGCACGACGTGCGCGGCCTCGTGAGCCGCGGTGTGCAGATCCGGCGCCTGCGCGAACGCGACGTGGGAGCCCGACGCGTAGGCGCTCGCGCCCATGTCGGCGCAGGCGTCGGCCGCGCCGCCGCCGACGTGAGCCTGGACGTGGGAGATGTCGTGGCCGCCGAACGCGGCCTGGATCTGCCCGCCGAACGGCAGGCTGGTCGACGGCGTCTCGGTGCCGCGAGCGGCGGCGGCGTGGACCGCGTCGCCGGTCGGCGCGGCGTCGCCGCCATCACGCTGGACCGCGGGCGCCGCCATCATCTGGGTGATGCGATCGCCACACCACGCGCCGTACTGCGCGGCATCGACGGCGGGCTCCTCCCGGCTCTGCCAGTGACGATCGGCCGCGGGCGGCGCGATCGACTGCTCGGACGAGGAACCTTGGTCGGTGGTGGTGTCGCGGGCTGCGCTCATCGTCCGCATTCTACGTGAAGCTGCCGCGGAAGCTTCCTGCAATCGACGTATGCTGCGTCGGTGCGAAGGCTGAGCAACGGGCTCCACATCCTCTGGGTCGGGGTGCTCGTCGGCGGCTTCGCCGTCGTCTACGGATTGGTCCGCCTGCTGCTGCTGATCGGGCTGTGCTGGAGCGGTTCCCGTCGACGTCGCGTGGTCGCCCGGCTCAACGGCTGGGCGCTGCGGCGATCCATGGAGGTGCTCGGCGCGTCGTTCATCAAGATGGGCCAGGTGATGAGCACGCGGCCCGACCTCCTCGCGCCCGAGACGATCGATCAGCTCAAGCGCTTGCAGGATCGCCTCCCCGCGTTCTCGTTCGCGAAGGTCAAGCGGACGATCGAAGAGGACACCGGCCGGCCGCTGACCGACACCTTCGCCGAATTCGACGAGCGCCCGGTCGCCGCCGCGAGCGTCGCCCAGGTCCATCGGGCCCGGCTGGTCGGCGGTCGCGAGGTCGCGGTGAAGGTGCTGCGGCCCAACGTCCGGCGCCAGGTCGAGCGTGACGGCTCGCTGCTCCGGTTCGGCGCCAAGGTCATCGCGCTGCACCCGCGGCTCAAGCGCTCCGATCCGGTCGGCCACACCCAGCACTTCATCGACGCGATCCGCGACCAGACCGACCTGCGGATCGAGGCCGAGAACTACCGCAAGTTCCACGGCAACTTCGCGCGCTGGACCACCGTGAAGTTCCCCGAGGTGCTCGCGCCCGCGACCGAACGGATGCTGACGATGGAGTTCATCCGCGGCACCAAGATCGACGCCCAGCCCGCCGACCAGCGGCTGCCGCTCGCCGAGGTGGTGCGGCGCTGCATGTTCCAGATGTGCTTCGACGACGGCTTCCTCCACGCCGACATGCACCCGGGCAACATGCTCGTCGACGACGACGGCCGGCTGGTGCTGTTCGACGTCGGCCTCGCCAAGCACCTCCACGAGGACGTGCTGATCCAGTTCATCGACATGGGCAAGTGCCTGACGATGGGGACGCCCGGCGATCTGGTCGCGCACCTGCGGCGATTCCACACGTACATGGGCGACGTCGACTGGGACGCGCTGGCGAAGGAGGTCGAGGGGTTCGTGCTGAAGTTCCGCGCCCAGAGCGCCAGCGACCTCGACTACGGCAAGCTGTTCAACGAGATGTTCGCGATCGGCCGCCGCTACCACGTGCGGCCGGTGACCGACATGACGCTGGTGCTGGTCGCGATGGTGACGTCGCAGGGCATCGGCAAGATGCTCGACCCCGGCGTCAACGTGTTCGCCCACGTCGCGCGCCACCTGGTGCCGATCCTGATGAAGCGCAACGAGCACGTCCCCGACACCGACAGCGCGCGCGAGGCGCAAGCCCGGCCGCCGTCCTGATATCGTCGGGCCATGCAGCCGATCCCACCGCCGCCCGGTCAGCCCGGGGCGCCGCCGCCCGGATACCCGTATCCCTATCCCTATCCGCCGCCGCCCAAGAAGGCGTCGCTGCTGTGGCTGTGGATCCTGCTCGGCGTCGGCGGCGTGGTGGTCGTCCTCGGCATCCTCGCGGCGATCGCGATCCCCAGCTTCATGGAGTACCAGAAGAAGGCGAAGCACAGCGAGGCCGAGCTGAACCTCAACGCGCTCGGCAAGGCCGCGCGCTCGACGTACGCCGAGAACGGCGAGTTCCCGCGCGGCAGCCAGGGACCGACGCCGCCGCTCGGCGCGTGCTGCGCGGGCCCGAACCACAAGTGCGAGGTCAAGATGAGCGACTGGGTCGGGACCTCCGACAACCCGACGGTGTGGGACCACCTCGACTTCGAGATGACCGCGCCGTTCTTGTTCTCGTACAGCTACGAGGGCTCGGCCGACGGCCAGAGCTTCACCGCGAAGGCCCACGGCGATCTCGACTGTGACGGCACCTTCATCGAGTACGAGCTCCGCGGCTCGGCGATCGGCGGTACCCCGTCGGTGACGATCATCGAGCCGACGCAGCGAGACTGACGATGCGATCGCTGGCCCTGATCGCGATCGCGACGTCGGCCTGCGCGATGGTGTCGCTCGAGCAAGCGGCGCAGCAGGCGACCGTGAGCAACCAGCGCGCCCGCGAC
>JAYTAJ010000828.1:0-3334 GCA_043737575.1 Myxococcales bacterium
TACCAGCCGCTGCTGGCGCCGCTCGGCCTGACCTACCCGCAGTACCTGGTGATGATGGTGCTGTGGGAGGAGGACGGCGTCGCGGTGAAGCACCTCGGCGCGCGGCTGCGACTCGACTCCGGCACGCTGACGCCGCTGCTCAAGCGGCTCGCGGCCCAGGGCGTGATCGAGCGCCGCCGCGACGACGTCGACGAGCGCGTCGTTCGCATCCACCTCACCGCCCCCGGCCGCGCGCTGCGCCGCCGCGCCGCCGACATCCCGCGACAGCTGTCGTGCCGGGTCGGCCTGTCGCTTCCCGAGCTCGCCAAGCTGCGCACGCAGCTGGCGCGGCTCACCGATCACGTCCACGCAACCACCGACCCTCTGGAGAAGCCATGACCCCGCTCTACACCGCTCACGTCAACGCCATCGGCGGCCGCGCCGGCCACGTGAAGTCCGACGACGGCACGATCGATCTACCGCTGTCGCTGCCCAAGGGCATGGGCGGCCCCGGCACCGAGCAGACCACCAACCCCGAGCAGCTGTTCGCCGCCGGCTACTCGGCGTGCTTCGGCGGCGCCGTCGGGCTGGTCGCGCGCCTGCAGAAGCTCGCGGTCGGCGCCCACGACATCACCGCCTTCGTCTCGATCGGCAAGGACGATTCGGGCGGCTTCAGTCTGGCCGTCGAGCTCAAGGGCAACTTCCCCGAGCTGCCGCGCGAGCAGGCCGAGGCGCTGATGAAGGCGGCCCATGAGGTCTGCCCGTACTCGAAGGCGACCCGCGGCAACATCGAGGTCACGCTGTCCGTCGCGTGAACGTCAGTTGCGCACGCAGTCGAACGTGAGCTCGATCGCCGGGCCGTGATCGATCACCTCGAAGTCCTCGACGTCGAGGTCGGACAGATCGCGGGGGCCGAGCAGCCCCTCCCACTTCGCGGTGGTGCGGCGATCGCTCTGCGCGGTGAGCGCGATGTTGCCGCCGTCGGCGTGGTACATGCCGTACTTCTGCAGCGCGCGCGCGACGACGCGGGCGCCGTCGTTGGGCAGGGACTCGAGGGGATAGTCGGCGCGCAGCCGGAAGTGGACGCCGTAGTACGGCAGATCGCCGGTGCCGGTGGTGTTGGTGCCGTGGGTCGCGGGGCGGACGTAGCCGCGGCGGATGCGGTTGTTGGGCAGGATGAAGCGGATCGCGTGATCGATCTCGCCGGCCGCGACCTCGTCGGCGGTGAACAGCAGCGGCGCCATCGGGAAGCCGGCGGCGTCGGCGCTGGTGCACTGCTCGCCGCGGCCGGTCGGCCCGTAGCTCTGTGACGTGTCCCAGACCGCGAGGCAGCCGCCGTTGAAGGTGCTGCCGTCGAGGTTGGCGCGCCACATCTCGTACAGCCGATGCTCGTCGGGCGCCCACACCAGGAGGTGACAGTCGCCGTCGGTGGTGCAGGCGTAGCCGGTCTCGCCCTCGAGGTTGCCGCCGGTCGGGACCGGCATCGGCACCTGGTCGCAGTCGGGCTCGAAGAAGTCGTCGGTCGGCGTGAACGTGCGCTTCTCGGGGCTGGCGCCGTCGACGCGCAGGACCTCGAGCGAGCTGTCGATCTGGAACGTGTCGCCGTTGCCCCAGCCGCCGGCGGCGCGCAGCGCGGCGATGATCGCGGCCGAGTCGGCGGCCGGCGCGGTGCCCGACACGTCCTGATCGAAGAACCCGCCGCGCGGGAAGTACGGCCCGCCGCCGCCAGCGTCGATCGGAACGTCGTCATCACCGCCGCCGTCGTCACCACCACACGCCGCGGCGAGCACCAGGAACGCGAGCACGAGCGTGCGCATCGCGCGATGGTGCCACGACCGCCGCCGCGGTCACAGCGACTTGAGGTACTCGAGCAGCGCGCGACGATCGTCGGCGGTGAGGCGGTCGCCGAAGGTGTGGCCGCCGTTGTCGTAGCCGGGCACCGCGGTGTCGTAGATCCACTTCGGGTCGAGGCTGCCGTCGAGCGCCGGGGTGCGCCAGCCGACCGCGTCGAGGTCGTACTGATCGTGGCCGCGCGCGATCACGGTGCGGTCGCGGCGCAGCGAGCTGTCGAGCACCGCGGTCAGGGTCGGCACCGAGCCGTTGTGGAAGTACGGCGCGGTCGCCCACACCCCGTCGAGCGGTGGCGCGACGTAGCCGTCGCCGGGCTCGAGGCGCGACCGCTCGCCGTAGAACGATCGGTTGAACCACAGGACGAACGGCTCGGCGAACTGCCCGGCGCGGCGCGACAGCAGCGGATCGGTGCCGACCACGCGCTGCGGGATCACGCGCGTGATGTAGACGCCGTCGGCGCCGTAGCTGCCGTGACAGCGGGCGCAGCGATCAGCGAACACCTGCTGACCGTGAGCGGCGAGGGCGCCGTCGATCGGCGCCGGGTAGCGCGGCGCCTCGAGCGACAGCACGAAGGCGCGGACGTCGGGGAAGTACGCGTCGACCGCGCGCGCGGCGGCGAGGTCGTCGATGCACAGGACCGACGCGGTCATCATGATGCGCGCCTGATCGCCGCGGCCGGCCCCGGTGTGGAACATCGCGGTCTTCTTCTTCAGCAGCCACCACGCCGGAACGTCGATGGGGATCGGGGCGCCGCCGTCGGGCGGCAGCGGGATCAGCGCCTCGTCGGACCACGCCAGGGTCGCGGGATCGCGGTGCGCGAACAGCACCGCGGCGATGTGATCGGCCGGGTTGGCGCCGACGGTGCGGGTCCGGGCGTGGCGGCCGACCGTCGCCATGCGGCTCGACAGCTTGGTCCACTCGGCGCGCGCGGCGTCGTCGCCCGCGAACAGGCCGCCGAACGCGATCGCGGCGCTGGCGTCGAAGGTGAAGTCGGCCGACGCGTCGCCGAGCCCGACCACCAGCTGGCCTTGCAGGTACGACGCGTGGCAGCCGAGGCAGTTCGCGGTGACGACGTCGACGCCGCTCACCGTGGTGTAACCGTTCATGAAGTACGGCAGCTCGCCGGTCCGCCCGGGCAGGCGCAGCCACGCGGGCGCGGTGCCCGCGAAGCGATCGTACATCGCGCGCGGCGCGCCGCAGCCGACGTAGCCGCGTTCGGTCAGCGCGGTCCAGCCGCGATCGCGATCGCCTTGCCGCTGGGGCTCGGCGGCGATCGCGACGCCCGGCTCGTCGGAGGTGGCGGCGATCGGCGGCGGTCGCGGCGCGTCGACGGTGGAGCCACACCCGGCGGCGATCGCGATTAGGAGGCAAGGCGCTCGCACCGCACGGTGATGACCCGAGGCCGACGCGGATGCAAGCCGCGCGGTGGCGATCCAGCGCAGGTCGATCGAGGACTACAATGCGCGCGTGGTGACCGAGCGCGACGCGACGAGCGAGCAGCAGG
>JAYTAJ010000829.1:0-3331 GCA_043737575.1 Myxococcales bacterium
CGGGCGTCGTCGAACGCGCGGATCATCTCGGTGACGGTCTGGGGCCGGAACGCGTTGCGGACCTCGGGTCGGTTGATCGTGACCCGGGCGATGCCCTCGGGCGACTTCTCGTACTTGATGTCCTCGTAGCCGGGCAGGAGGGTCCAGGTGGTGTCGGGTTCGGCGGTGGTCATGAGGCAGCTCCTTGCGCGATGGGCGAGCAGACGGCCCGCAGCGCGGTGAGCGCGCGGGTGCGAGTGAGGCGGGCGCCGTCGGCGGCGACCACGGCGTGGACGAGGTGGGGGCCCGCGGTCCGGATCCCGGACAGCGCGTCCGGTTCCCGGACAGTCCGGGCGGCGACGCCGAAGCCGGTCGCCAGCGCGACCGGGTCGAGCGCCGACGGGGTGAGCCACAGCTCGCGGTAGATCGACGGCTCGACACCGGCGGCGGCCAGGGGCAGCTCGTCGAAGATGTGACCGCCGCGGTTGTCGACGACGACGATCGTGAGCGGCAGGCCCGCGGTGACGGCGAGGCTGCCGACGTCGTGGCCGAAGCTGACGTCGCCGAGGATGACCGTGGTCGGCGTGGCCGTGGCCCAGGCCGCGCCCGCGGCGCCTGCGATCAGGCCGTCGATGCCCGCGGCGCCGCGCTGGGTCAGCACGGTCAGCGCGCGGGCGGTGGTCGCGGCCTCGTCGATCACGCGGATCGGCAGCGAGTTGCCGACGACGACGATCGCGCCGTCGGGCAGATCGGCGATCACCCGGGCGATCAGATCGGTCTCGCTCCACGGCGCGGCGGCGGCGCGGGCCGCGCGCATCGCCGCGGCGGCGTCGGCCTCGGCGGCGCGCCAGGTCGCGGTCCACGCGGTGCGGCGCTCGGCCACCGCGGCGGCGAGGCGGGTCAGGGTGTCGGCGACGTCGCCGATGAGCACCAGCTCGGCCGACGAGTCGCCGTCGGGCCAGCCGTGCTCGGCGAGCACGATGCGGCGCGGCGGCCGCGCCGCGAGCAGCCCGGGCCACGCCAGCGCGACCGGCTCGCCGCCGAGCTGGACCACGACGTCGGGCGCGAGGTCGGCGCGAACCGCGACCACCAGCGGGAAGTGATCGATCGCGGCGACGCCGTCGGGCCGCGCCGCGAACCGCAGCTGGCTGCCGGCCTCGGCGAGGACCGGATAGCCGGTCTTCTCGGCGAGGCGCCAGGTCGGGGCTCGCAGCGCGCGGTGGGCCGCGGGCGCCGCCGCCGCGACGATCACGCCGCGCGCCGACCCGGCGATCACCGCCGCCGCCGCCGCGATCGCAGCGCCCGGAACCCGGACACTCGACGGCGTGACGATCGGCGCCGGGCTCGCGATCAGGCGCGCGACCTCGGCGACCGCGGCGTGCTCGGCGGCGGTGGTCGCGGCCGCGGGCTCGAGCGGCTTGCGCAGCGGCAGGTTGAGATGGACCGGCCCGGGCCCGGGGCCGCGCGCGGCGGCGACCGCCTGCACGATCTTGCGCCGCAGCGCCCGCAGCGCCAGCGCGCTGCCGTCGGGCGGGCCGACGTCGTCGAAGCGCCGCACGAACCCGCCGAACAGCCGCTGCTGATCGATCGTCTGCGACGCGCCCGCGCCGTGCAGCTCGGGCGGCCGATCGGCGCTGACGACGATCAGCGCCACGCCCGCGAGCGAGGCCTCGATCACCGCGGGCAGGTAGTGCGCGGCCGCGGTGCCCGAGGTGCACAGCAGCGCGACCGCCCGCCCGGTCGCCCGCGCCGCGCCCAGCGCGAAGAAGCCGGCGCTGCGCTCGTCGACGATCACGGTGCGGCGTAGCCCGGCGACGCGGACCGCGGCGAGGGCGAGCGGCGTCGATCGCGAGCCGGGCGAGATCACCAGCTCGCCGACGCCCGCGGCGACCAGGCTCGCCATCGCCAGCTCGGCCCACGCGGCCTGCACCGCGGCGGTCGTCACCGCGCCGCCTCGTCGAGGCCGAGCGCGCCCGACAGCGCCCGCAGCTTGACCTCGGTCTCGGCCAGCTCGGCGTCGGGATCCGACTCGGCGACGATGCCGGCGCCGGCGTAGAGCGTCGCGGTCGCGCCCGCGATCAGCCCCGAGCGGATCGCGACCGCGAGCTCGCCGTCGCCGTCGCCGTCGAACCAGCCGACCGGCGCCGCGTACCAGCCGCGCGGCTCGGGCTCGTGGTCGGCGATCCACGCCACCGCGTCGGGGGTCGGGGTGCCGCCGACCGCGGGGGTCGGGTGCAGCGCCGCCGCCAGCGCGAGGACGTGATCGGCGGCGCGCAGCGAGCCGGTGATCGGCGTGTGCAGGTGCAGCACGTGACGCAGCGTGCGCACCGCGGGCAGCGCGGGCACGTCGAGCCGGGCGCACCGCGGCGCCAGCGCCTGATCGATCGCGCGCACCACCCAGTCGTGCTCGCCGCGATCCTTGCCGCTCGCGAGCAGGGTCGCCGCCGCGGTCGCGTCGTCGCCGCGCCGCGCGATCGATCCGGCCAGCGCCTCGCTGTCGATCGCCGCGCCGCTGCGGCGGATCAGGCGCTCGGGGCTGGCGCCGACGAAGGCGACGCCGCCGCGGACGATCGCGAACCGGGTGCAGCCGGGCTGGCGTCGTCCCAGCTCGGCGACCACGGTCGCCAGATCGATCGGCCGCGCCAGCTCGACGACGCGGGCCCGGGCCGCGACGACCTTGCGGATCGCGCCGCCGTCGATGGCGTCGCGGATGCCCTCGATCTGCTCGCGCCAGCGCGCCGCCGGCAGATCGCGCTGTGCCACCAGCCGGGTCGCGGTCGGCATGATCGGCGCGGCCAGCGCGTCGAGGACCCGGCGCAGCTCGGCGTGGAGCCGGGCCCGATCGGCGGCGTCGGCGGGCGCGATCGTCAAGACCAGCCGGGCCCGGTCGCCGTCGCGGACGTAGGTCCAGCGCGGCAGCACGAACGTCGCGTCACCGAAGCCGGCCCAGCTGCCGTGATCGCTGCCGCCGGCCGCGAACGCCAGGCCGCCGAAGCAGCGCGGCGCTGGCGCGTCGCCGATCGCGACGACCCGCGCCAGCACCGCCGCGCCCGCGGTCGCGACCTCGGCGAACCGATCGGCGCCGCGGCCCGCGATCACCGCGGCGGCGCCGTAGCCGGCCCACGCCTGATCGCGATCGCGCGGCTCCCACAGCACCGCGTCGTCGCCGAGCCGCAGCATCGCCGCCGCGGGCGCGATCGGCGCGGGCATCGCGATCGCCGCGAGCGCCGACCCCGGCAGCCGCCCGGCGTCGTCGAGCCCACGCTCGAGCGCGGCGGCGCTCGCGGGAACGTCGCGGGCCTCGGCCACGGTCCGCGCGGTGGTCGGCGCCGCGGTCACGCCGCGCCTCCCG
>JAYTAJ010000830.1:0-7583 GCA_043737575.1 Myxococcales bacterium
TGACCACCAACAACCTCGAGATCCACTTCCCCGCCTGCACCGCGCCGCTGGCGTCGACGACCTGCTCGCGCATGCCCGCGGCGTCGCCGTCGATCGCCGCGATCGCGACCAACATGACGACCGGCCAGTGCCTCGCCGCGGTGGCTGGCACCACACGGCCGTACTCGCCCGCCATCATGAACCCGTCGGGGCCGTGCTTCGCGACCAACTCGGTGACCGTCACCATCAACCTCGCCGGCATCCCGATCACCCTGCGCGACGCCCGCATCGCCGCGACCTACGTCGGCTCGCCGGCCGGCAACACCGTCAACGGCCTGCTCATCGGCTTCATCAGCGAGATCGACGCCAACAACACGTTCCTCCCCGCCGACCTCCTCCTGATCGGCGGCCAGCCACTGTCGCAGCAGCTCCCCGGCGGCGATCCCCCTGGCCCCAACAACACCAACTGCGCCGGCCACTCCGACGTCGACATCAACAACGGCGTCCGCGGCTGGTGGTTCTACCTGAACTTCACCGCACCCCGCGTCACGTGGATCGATAACTGAGCTCAGGGAGGGCTGCCGCCATCCCTCCCCTCAGTGGGTCATTGCCCCACTGAGCCTCCTCTCCGAGACGTGAAGTTGGCGTTGCGCCACTCGAGCTCGACGAAGACGGACGCGCTGGCGCGATCGCCGGGCCCGGTCATCGCCGCACCTTGCGCGGCCGCCTGGGCGCGGCGACGCGCGACTCGGCGTGGGCCTTGAATGCCGCCAGCTCCAGGGTCCAGAACGCCTCGACGTCGTCGAGCCAGTGCCGCAGGCCCGCAGCACCCGCAGGTGGCGGCTCAGCGCCGGGCCGCTCATCGCCAGCGCCGCGGCGAGCTCTCCGGCGCGGCGTGGCTTGCGCCGCAGCAGGTCGACGACGCTGCGCCGGGTCGGCTCGGCCAGCGCGGCGAAGGTGCGATCGAGATCGGTCACCGCGAGCGCAGCCGCTGCGAGAACCACCAGTGGTGGCCGTCGAGGTCGATCGCCTCGGGGCGACCAGCTGGCGTGGTTCGACTGGAGCTTCGCGACCGACGTGACCTTCCGCGGCTGCGGCGCCTCGGGCGCGACCGCGGTCGACGCGACGCTCCACGTCGAGAACCTGTTCCGCGACGCGTCGGGGGCGCTGGCGTTCGAGCTGATCTTCAGCGCCGACGGCGCCGACGGCTCGAGCCTCGACGGCACCGTCACCCTCGCCGAGCTGGAGGCCCGGAGCCTCGCCGCCGAGACCCGCTACCAGATCACCGGGCAGACGCTGCCGGATCTGCGCGCGTTCATCGCCCATCAGGTCACGACGATCGGCCACGTCAACGGCGACGAGCGCTGCACCGACGTCACCGCCGCGCCCTGACCGGGTGTGCGCAGCCGCTCGGCTCAGTGTGCGCCAGCGCGCGGGAGCGCTCGCTCACCGAGGCGCGGACGCGCCACGGGCGTGGCATGGCGAGTGCTCTGCCTCGACCCATCATGGCAAAAGCGCCCTATGCGATCGCATGGCTCCTCGGGATTCCCATCCCGATCCTGATCCTCGTCTTCCTCTTCACGCGCGCCTGCTGAGCCCCGCCGTGAGCACGAGCGCCCCCCGCCGTCGTCCCAACACTCCCGCACCGCTGCCCCTGCCGGAGTCGCCCCCGCCTCGCGAGCCGCGCTCCCTCCGCTTCGAGCTGACGTCGCGCTCGGTCGCGCTCGTGTTCCTCGGCCTCGCCTCGGTCTGGCTGGCCTTCAAGCTGTGGACGGTCCTCCTGGTGATCGTCTGCGCGCTGATCTTGGTCGGCACCCTCAACCCCCTGGTCCGTCGCCTCGAGCGCGTCGGCATCCAGCGCGGCTGGGCGGTGCTGATGATCTTGCTGGGCCTGCTGGTCGCGGCGGGCGCGCTGCTGTTCATCACCGTGCCGTCGCTGGTCGGTCAGATCGACGCGATGATCAAGGACGCGCCGCGCCACCGCGACACGCTGGTGGTGTGGCTCAACTCGCACGGGATCACGCGACCGCTGGCCGGCGTCGTCGAGGACGCCGCGTCGCAGGACAACCTGTCGGTGCTCGGCTCCAACGTCGTCTCGTACTCGTCGCGGGCGTTGAAGACCCTCGGCTACGCGGTCAGCGCGATCGCGATCGCGTGCTACCTGCTCGCCGACGGGCGCCGCGCCCAGAGCGGCCTCTACGCGGTGGTGCCGCGCCGCTACCATGTCCGCCTCGCCCGCATCATGGTCGAGCTCGAGCTGATCGTCGGCGGCTACGTCCGCGGCCAGCTGATCACCTCGGCGGCGATCGGCGTGTTCGTCTTCACGCTGATGGTGGCGCTCGGTCTGCCGGGCGCGCTGCCGCTGGCGGTGTTCGCGGCGCTGACCGACGTCATCCCCTTCGTCGGCGGGCTGATCGCGACGACGCCGGTGGTGCTCGCGGCGTTGAGCCGCAGCTCGACCGTCGCCGTGATCGTGCTGATCGTGATGTTCATCTACCAGGAGTTCGAGAGCCGCATCATGGTGCCGCGGATCTACGGCAAGGTGCTGCGGCTGTCGCCGGCCGCGGTGGTGGTGGCGCTGCTCGTCGGTGGCACGCTGCTCGGCATCGTCGGCGCGCTGATCGCGCTGCCCATCGCCGCGGCGATGATGATGATCGGCCGCGAGCTACGGGTCGAGCTGCCGGGTGACGACAGCGATCACACCGCGGCCCGGGCTCGCGATCAGGTCGCCGAGGAGGCCTACGAGGCGCTGTCGATCGGCGCCGACCCCGAGACCGCCGCGGTGATCGCGACCGACCTCGCCCGCGAGACCCAGCTCCCCGAGGACGTCCAGCAGTAGTGCCGGCCAGCGCCACCCGACATCTCGACCTGCGCACCGGGCCGCCGATCTGGGATCGGCCCGCGGGCGCGCTCGCGCGGCTGCCGCGCCTGCGAGCCGATCTGACGACCGACGTCGTCGTGGTCGGCGGCGGCGTCACCGGCGCGCTGGTCGCCGACGCGCTGGTCCGCGCCGATCTGCGGGTCGCGGTGGTCGATCGCCGCGGCTGGGCGGTCGGCTCGACCGCGGCGAGCACCGCGCTCCTGCAGTTCGAGATCGATCAGCCGCTGATCCACCTGACCGACGCGATCGGCCGCAGCAGGGCGACCCGAGCCTACGCGCGCTCGGCGACCGCGGTGGAGTACCTGCGCGGCCGCATCGCCGATCTCGGCTTGCGCTGCGGCTTTCGCGAGCGCCACGCCGCGTACCTGCCCGGCAACGTCCTCGACGTCGCCGGGCTGCGCGCCGAGGTCGCGGCCCGCGACGCGATCGGCCTGCGCTCGGAGCTGATCGATCGCGATCGGCTGCGGGCGTTGACGACGATCGATCGGCCGGCGGCGATCTGGTCGGGCGGCGCCGCCGAGGTCGATCCGGTGGCGCTGGCCCGCGGGCTGTGGCGCAGCGCGATCGCGCGCGGCGCGCAGCTGTTCGCGCCGGTCGAGGTCACCGACGTCGCGCCCGATCGCCGCGGCGTCACGTTGGCGACCGCCCAGGGCTACGAGCTGCGGGCCCGCCACGTCGTGTTCGCGACCGGCTACGAGGTCGTGAAGCTGGTGACGTCGCGCCGGCACCGCATCGTGTCGTCGTGGGTGATCGCGACCCGACCGCAGCCGCGCACGCTGTGGCCGAGCCGCTGCTTGATCTGGGAGGCGGCCGATCCGTATCTCTACATCCGCACCTCGACCGACGGCCGGGTGATCGTCGGCGGCGAGGACGCCGACTTCTCCGACGAGGCGCGCCGCGACGCGCTGATCCCACGCAAGGCCGCGGCGCTGGCCAAGAAGCTCGCGGCGCTGTTGCCCGGCATCGACGCGACGCCGACCCACGCCTGGGCCGGCTGCTTCGGCGACAGCTCGACCGGGCTGCCCGCGATCGGCCGCATCCCGGGCGCGCGCAACTGCCACGTCGTGATGGGCTTCGGCGGCAACGGCATCACCTTCGCGGCGGTGGCGGCGCAGCTGCTCCAGCGGACGTTGACCGGGCTGCGCGATCCCGACGAAGACTTGTTCGCCGTGCCGTGACGCCCGTGTGGCGCAGCCGCACGTCGGCATGCGCACCAGGGCGCCCGCGCACGCGATCCGAGCGATCTCGCCACGCCAGGCCCGCTGGGTGCTGCCCCGCTTCTTGCAAACCCGTCCGGGATGCTGAATCCGTTCGGGCCGCACCGAGACGACCTCGCGTCGTCGCGCGACCCCGCGGGCGGCGCGCTGCTGGTCCGGGTCCAGGGCGACCTCGTCATCGCGACCGCGCGCGCGATGCACACGCGGCTGCGCGCCGCGGCGCGGCGCCGCGACGGCCGCACCGTCGTGATCGACTTCGCCGCCGCGGGTCGCATGGACTCGGCCGGCGTCGCCGCGATCGCGCTCGGCACGCGCCAGCTCGCCCGCGCCGGCAAGACCGTCGAGCTGCGCCACCTCGGCGAGCGCCACGAGGCCGCGCTCGCCCTGATCCCGAAAGTCCGCGCGGCCCCCGAGCCGGTCGCCGAGGCGCCCGGCTTCCTCGAGAGCGTCGGGGACAGCCTGTTCAACCTGCGCGACCGCGCCGGACAGTTCGTCGCGCTGGTCGCCGACACCGCGAAGCAGACCGCGGGGGTGGTGATGCGGCGCAAGCGATTGCCCGCGGGCGCCTTCGTCCATCAGGCGGTGACGCTCGGCGCGGAGGCGCTGTTCATCGTCGGGCTGCTGAGCTTCCTGATGGGCATGACCCTGGCGTTCCAGGGCGCGGTGCAGCTGTCGCGCTTCGGCGCCAGCGTCTACGTCGCCGACATGGTCGGCGTGTCGGTGGTGCGCGAGTTCGCGCCGATGATGACCGCGATCATCCTGTCGGGCCGCGCCGGCGCCGCGATCGCCGCCGAGCTCGGCACGATGCGCGCGGGTTCCGAGATCGACGCGCTGCAGGCGATGGGCCTGTCGCCGGTCCGGTTCCTGGTGCTGCCGCGCCTCGCCGCGATGTCGGTCATGCAGCCGGCGCTGACCTTGCTCGCGATGTTCATCGGCATCGGCGGCGGCGCGCTGGTCGCCGCGCTCACGCTCGACATGTCGCCGGTCACCTTCATGGCCCGCATCGTCGAGCGGGTCGAGCTGGGCGACTTCGTCCACGGCGTCGGCAAGAGCCTGGTGTTCGCGTGGATCATCGGCTTCACCGGTTCGTTCTTCGGGCTGCAGGCGACCGGCAACGCCAGCGCGGTCGGCGCCGCGACCACCCGCACCGTCGTCGTCTGCGTGTCGTGCATCCTCGCGGTCGACGCGGTGTTCGCGACGATCAACTCGCTGCGAGGTGCGACGTGACCGCGCTGGTCGAGTGCCGCGATCTCGCGGTCGGCTACGATCCCGACAAGCCGACCTTGACCGGCGTGAACCTCACGATCGACGAGGGCGAGATCGTCGCGCTGCTCGGCCCGTCGGGCTGCGGCAAGTCGACCTTGCTGCGCACCCTCACCGGGCTGTTGCCGCCGATCGCGGGCGAGGTGTTCCTGTTCGGCGAGTCGTTCTACGGCGTCGACCGCGAGCGCCGCGACGCGCTGCTGCGCCGCACCGGCACGCTGTTCCAGCAGGACGCGCTGTTCGGCTCGATGTCGGTGAGCGACAACGTCGAGCTACCGCTGCGCGAGATCACGCGGCTGCCCGGCCCGATCATCCGCGAGATGGCGGCGATGAAGCTCGGGCTGGTCGGGCTGTCCGGGCTCGGCCACCGCTGGCCCGGCCAGCTGTCGGGCGGTCAGCGCAAGCGCGCGGCGCTGGCCCGCGCGACGATCATGGATCCGGCGCTGGTCCTGTGCGACGAGCCGTCGGCCGGCCTCGATCCCGGCGTCGCCGCGGGCATCGACGAGACCTTCCTGCGCCTGCGGTCGCTGTTCGGCAGCACGTTCGTGATCGTCACGCACGAGCTGGCCAGCATCCGCGCGATCGCCGATCGCGCGATCATGTTCGCGGGTGGACGCGTCTGCGCCACCGGCACGATCGCCGAGCTGATGGCGTCGACCGACGCCACCGTCCACGGCTTCTTCCATCGGGTGGCGGTCGACAACAGCGCGGCCGCCGCGCCTGCGAGGTGATCATGGCGACGACCAAGGCTCAGAAGATCCGGCTCGGGCTGTTCGGCGTCACCGCCGTCGCCGCCGCCGCGGTCGTGCTCGTGGTGTGGGCCGGGCTCCGGTTCTGGGAGCAGCACGATCGCTACGTGATCTACTTCGACGAGTCGGTGATCGGGCTCGAGGAGGGCGCGGCGGTCAGCTTCGCCGGCATCATCGTCGGCAAGGTCGAAAAGATCGAGGTCGCGCCCGACGATCTGCGCAAGGTCAAGGTCACGATCGAGGTGAAGACCGGCCTGCCGATCCGCACCGACACCACCGCGATCCTGCGCTTCGCCGGCATCACCGGCCTGAAGGTGATCGATCTCCACGGCGGCGAGGTCGGCGCGCCGCGCCTGCAGCCCGGCGCCACCATCGCGACCGGCGTGACCGTGCTCGATCGGTTCGAGAAGCAGGCCGAAGATCTGGTCGCGCAGTCAAAGCAGATCATGGACAACGCCAACAAGGTGATGGGCAACCTCGCGACGATCACCGATCCGGCGCAGTTCGCCGGCATGAGCGAGGTCGTCGCCCATGCCCGCACCACGTCGGCGAACCTGGCGGCGACCAGCGCCGAGCTGCAGGCGATGGTGTCCGAGAACCGGGTCGCGGTGCGGCGCACCGTCGCCTCGGTCGATCACATCACCCAGCGCGCGACCGAGCTGGTCGACGCCGACCTGCCGCGCGTGATCGGCGGCGCCGGCACCCTGGTCGAGGACATGCGCGGCGTGGTCCGCGACAACCAGAGCTACCTGCGGTCGGCGATGTTCGATCTGCGCCAGGCCAGCCGCAGCTTCAAGGACCTCGCCCGCGATCTCCGGCAGCGGCCGTCGCGGTTGTTCTTCTCGTCGGCCGCGCAAGAACGGAAGCTGCCATGACCCGCGCCGCGATCGTCGTCACCTTGGTCCTCGCCGCCGCGGCGTGCGGCGGCCGCACCCCGGCCACTCGCTACTACGATCTCGCCGCGCCCAAGAGCGGCGCCGCCTCGGGCGACGCCGTCATCGTCCTCGAGCAGCTCACCACCGACGACGCCTACGACGACGAGCGCATCGTCTACCGCACCGGCCCCTACCGGCTCGACTACTACGACTATCACCGCTGGAGCGCGGCGCCGGGCGTGATGATCGGCAACTACCTCGAGCGCGGCCTCGAGCGCAGCGGTCAGTTCCGCGCGGTGGTGCGCGAGGTCAGCCGCGACGCCACCGTCGTGCTCAACGGCCGCGTCGTGGCGATCGAGGAGGTCGACGTCTCGAAGAAGGCGTGGGAGGGCCACCTGGTCCTCGAGCTGCGGCTGGTCGATCTCGCGAGCGGCGCGACCTTGTGGTCGGAGCAGTTCGAGGAGTCGGAGCCGCTCGCGAAGCAGACGCCCGAGGGGCTGGCGGAGGCGATCAGCACGGCGATGGCGCGCATCGTGGACCGCGCGGCGCCGGCGATCAGCGCGAGGCTGTCGGAGCATGTGGCGGCGGCGGCGACGAGCGACTGACGGACAGGATGGAC
>JAYTAJ010000831.1:0-7576 GCA_043737575.1 Myxococcales bacterium
ATCACCAGCTCGACGTACTCGGCGAAGGACATCATGCGGCGAGTGGCCGCGAACTGTCCGCGGATGCTGTCGCCGAGGGCGGCGAGGCGGGTCCGGACCAACGAGGAAGGCATCGCGACGAGCGTAACACCGCGGCCCGGTGTGCGCGCACGCACGACCGACCTGCAGGATTTCCGACGGCGTTGACGGTGAAGCGACACCATTGTCGCGCCTGGGGCCCGACAAGTGATGAGATCCACTCGGGCCGGCGCGCGGCATGAAGGTTGCGTACGAGTGTCGAGATGCGTCGCCTCTCCGTCACCGCACTCGGCCTCGCGCTGGGGCTCGGCGCCGCGGCGTGCGACAGCAGCGAGAGCAGCACGGTGGCCCGCCTCCCGTGCGGCAGCCACGGCCAGTGGGACGACGGCACGATCGAGGCGGTGCGATACACCCGCGACGATCGCGGCCGGCTCCTCGCGGCCGAAGCGCGCGACGCGGCGGGCGGGTTGACGCGGCGTCAGCGCTGGACCTGGGACGGCAAGCTCCTGCGCTCGACCGAGGTGATCGACGGCGCGGCGCGGACCCAGACCGACTTCGACTACGAGTTCGATCGGCTGCTGCGGATCACCCGCGACGACGGCGCGGGCGGCGGCTTCGTCACCACCTACGGCTACGCGGGCGACGCGATGGTGACGCAGGACATCGAGTACCGCGACCCGCGCGAGGAGCATCGCCACGCGACGATCGTCGGCGATCGCGCCGAGCGCACCACGATCGTCGACTGCGCGGTCACCGCGCCGAAGCGGTGCCAGACCTGGATCTTCGAGCAGCCCGATCACGTCGCCGAGCACTGGGCCCGCGCGACGGTCGACCTGACGTCCGATGGCACGATCGATCTGCGCTACACCCGCACCCTCGACGGCCGCGGCCACGAGCTGACGTTCTTCGAGGCGTCGCTCGACGCCGACGGCAAGGCCACCGAGCTGGTGCGCGAGACCACGACCCGCGACGCCGACGGGGTCGAGCTCGGCTTCGTCCGCGAGCTGGTCGACGGCCCGACGCTGCGGGTGTTCCGCAAGGACGACGACTTCGCGTGCGCCGCCGCCGAGCGGCCCGCCGCCGACGAGGCGCCGGTCCGCGCCGCGATCACCGAGGGCGCCAAGCGCCACGCGCTCGACGACGCCAGCCTCGGTCCCCGCCGCCTCCGCCGCGATCCGATGGGCACGCCGCGGTCGCGCCCGCTCGAGCCCCGCCGCACCTGCGCGCTCGGGCTGCTCGGCGCCGCCGCCCGCACGCCCTGATCGCGCCTCGATCGTGCGCTGCGACCGCCCGCTGCGATCGCCCACTCCACGATGCCCGCCCGAGCTCGCGTCGATCGCCCGCGGCGTCACACCGGTAACAGAAGCACTACTGCGCCTTCAGCTGGAGCGCGATCGACTGCTTCTTGGGATTGCAGGTCGCGTCGGTGCACACCGCGAACTTGAGCACCGCGGGGATCGTGTAGTCGCCCTTCGCGGTCGCGGTGAGCTTGATCGCGAACGCGAGCTGGTCGTCAGTGAACGCCGCGGCGTCAGCCGGCTCGAGGACCGCCTTCGGCGACGACACCCCGGCCGGCAGCTCGAGCGTGAGCTTGGTCGGGTAGTCCTTGTTCATGTGGAAGCCCTTGCCGGGCGTCACGCGGACATCGAACGTGTTGCTGAGCGCGGCCGGCTCGCTCGGCACGACGTCGAGCTGATACTCGGGATCGGGGGCGCCCGGCGCACCCTCGGCGGCGGGGGCGACCACCATCGCGCCCTCGGCGCCCTTGGGTCCGCCGACCACGCCGCCCGGCCCGCCGACCGCGCCGCGCGGCCCGCCGACAACGCCGCCGCTCCGCGATCCGGGATCGTTCACGGGCGGCGCCGAGCCGGTCGACGACGAGTCAGCCTTGCTGCAGCTCACGACGCCGCCTCCGACGAGGATCGACATCAGGACGAGGGAGACCGTGCGACGCATGTGGGGGACTATAGCAGGTCGATCTCGCATCGCTGGCGCCATCTCGACGACGCGACGCTAGGTCGCAGCGCCAGCGTCCGCTACGATGGGCGAGAGGTGCGCAGAGCTCAACAGCTCGGCCGGTATCACCTGCTCGATCGCATCGCGTTCGGCGGGATGGCGGAGATCTATCGGGCCAAGACCTTCGACGCCCACGGCCACGCCCACCTGGTCGCGGTGAAGCGGGTCCTCGCCCACCTCGCCGAGGACGACGACTTCATCCAGATGCTGGTCGACGAGGCCAAGATCGCCTCGGTCCTGCGCCACGCCAGCATCGCCCGGGTCTACGAGTTCGCGCGCGCCCACGGCGAGTACTTCATCGCGATGGAGCACGTCGACGGCAAGGACACGCGCACGATCCTCGAGCGCTGTCGGCAGAAGAAGAAGCCGATGCCGCCCGAGCACGCGGCCTACGTCGCGGCCGAGGTCGCGTCGGCACTGCACGCGGCCCACACCGCGGTCGACGCGCGGCGCCGGCCGCTGCGGATCGTCCATCGCGACGTGTCGCCGTCGAACATCATCGTGTCGTACACCGGCGAGGTGAAGCTGTGCGACTTCGGCATCGCCAAGGCGACGCTGTCGAAGGTCAACACCAAGACCGGCGTCATCAAGGGCAAGGTCAAGTACATGAGCCCCGAGCAGGCGCTCGGCCGCAAGCTCGACCACCGCTCCGACATCTTCAGCCTCGGCTCGTGCCTGTACGAGATGCTGACCCGGGTGCCGCCGTTCACCGCGTCCAACGAGATGGACCTGCTGATCAAGGTCCGCGACGCCAAGTACCGGCCGGTGTCGGAGCTGGTGCCGTCGACGCCGCCCGAGATCGAGGCGATCGCCGATCGCTGCCTGACCCGATCGCGGGCGCAGCGCTACCAGACCGCGGCCGAGGTCGAGGCCGATCTGCGGGCGTTCCTGCGCCGCTACGTGCCGAACTACTCTCGCAGCCACCTCGGCCGCTACGTGCGCAAGGCGTTCGCCAGCGAGATCGAGCGCGAGCTGCGCATGCTCGAGGAGTACGTCCTGGCCGACGACGTGTCCGACGACGTCGGCGAGAACCTGATCGCCCAGCGCGCGACCAGCGAGCCCGACTTCGCGCCGGTGCCGGTGCCGTTCCAGCCGCGGCCGACCGGCACCCACCAGGCGATCAGCGAGTCGGCGTCGTCGTCGCTCGACTTCGCCGACGGCGAGAGCAACACCACCGTGCCGCGCCACGAGACCGCGGCGACCCGCCACCCCGCGGCCGACGACGTCCACGCCCAGGCGACGATGATCCTCGATCCCGGGCGCTTGCTCGATCCCGGCCGCTTGCTCGATCCGCGCCGCGCCCGTCGACCGTCGGCGCCGCCGCCGAGCGGACGTGTGCCTGCGCCGACGATCACCGGGGTCCCGCCCGGCCGCTCGGTCGCGGGGCGCCCCCTGCCCCCGATCCCCGGTGGCCGCGCTCAGCCGCCGCCGATCCCGCCGCCGCGGCGGCCCAAGACGACCACGCAGCAGCCACCGCCGCGCGCCGCGCCGCCGGTCTACGACCTCAGCGACTACGGCGACGAGATCCATCGCGAAGAGACGATGATCTTGGACCGGGCTCGCCTGCGTCGCTGATCACTGCATCCCGACCTCGAGCGTGAGGCGCTCGTCGCCGGCGCGCAGCTCGAGGGTCATCGCGCCGGTCCGATCGCCCTTGGTCGCGGTCAGCGTGACGTCGCCGGTCGGGACGTCGCGGAGGCGGAACTCGCCGTCGGCGTCGGTCACGGTCGACACGGTGTCGTCGCCGCGCTTGATCGCGACGGTGGCGCCGCCGACGCGGTTGCCGGGCAGATCGCGCACGATGCCGGCGAGGGTCGCGCCGCGCTCGAGCTCGAGGCGCAGATCGGGCGCGGTGATCTGGCCGGGGCGATCTCCGGCGACGACGTCGACGTCGAGGCGGCGCGCCAGGTAGCCCGGCGTCTGCACCGCGAGGCGCCAGCGACCGGGCGCGAGCGGCACCAGGCGGACCCGGCCGGCCGGATCGGTGACGGTCTCCTTGCGCGCGCCCGCGGGGCCGGTCGCGATCACCGGCAGGCCGGGCCGGGCATCGCCGGTGTGGTGATCGAAGACCAGGAGCTCGACGCCGCCGCCGAACGCCAGCCGCAGCCGCGCGCCGTCGCCGGTCGACTCGGTGAAGCGCTGCGGCGGATAGTCGGGGTGCTCGACCCGCAGGCCGAGCGCGCCCGCGGGCAGCATCGCGATGCGGAAGCGACCGCCGGGTCCGGCGACGGTGGCGCGGCCATCGGCGGGGCCGCCATCGATGGCGATGCGGGCGCCGACGACCGGGAGCCCGGCGGGATCCTCGACGACGCCCTCGACCGCGGCGTCGGCGATCACCAGCGTGATGTCGTGGAGGCGATCCTCGGTCGGGTCGACGGCGAGCGTGACCTCGCCGTGATGATCGCCGTGGCCCCAGGCCCGCGCGTGCACCGCGGCGGTGCCGGCCAGCGGACCGGCGCGGTAGCGGCCGTCGAGATCGGTGAGGACCTCGACCACGCCGCGGCGGCCGATCGCGCCGCTCGACGTGAACGTGACGATCGCGCCCGCGATCGGGGTGCCGCGCTGATCGGTGACGCGGCCGGCGACGAAGCCGCCGCGGCGCAGCACCAGCTCGAGGCCGCCGAGGTTCTGACCGAGCGTGAGGGTCGCGCGCTTCGACCGCGCGGCGACGTAGCCGGTGGCCTCGGCGACGACGACGTAGGCGCCCGCTGGGATGCCGGTCAGGCGGAACTTGCCGTCGGCGCCGGTGACCCAGGTCGGCACGTAGGCTGGATCGACCGCGATCGGCGCGACCGCGGGCGCGTCGTCGACGATCGCGCGATCAGGATCGGCGATGATCATCGAGACCTGGGTCCGGGTGCCGCCGGGCGGCGGTGAGAACGGGATCGGGCCGAGCATCACGCCGAGCTCGCCGTGGGGGACGAACTGGGCGTCGCCGCCGATCGGCATCGCGTCGGCCGCGA
This sequence comes from Myxococcales bacterium, assembly GCA_043737575.1. Taxonomy (GTDB): domain Bacteria; phylum Myxococcota_A; class Polyangia; order Haliangiales; family Haliangiaceae; genus UBA2376. The sequence goes on from JAYTAJ010000831.1 coordinate 4,998, forward strand.
GGGCGCGCGGCGACAGGCCGAGGGCGCGGCGCAGGCGATCGTCCTGCGCGGCGGCGCTGATCTCGCGGCCGCTGGCGTTGTCCTCGATCGCCGAGACCGCCGCGCCCGCGACCGGGGCCCCGGCGCTGTCGACGACGATGCCCTCGGCGACGCCGCCCGGGATCAGCTCGATGATCACGGTGCCGCGGCCGGCGGTGAAGTCGACGCTCGACGCCGCGAGCCAGCTCGGCGCCCACGCCTCGGCGGTCCAGCGGCCGTGGGGCACGCCGTCGACGGTGAAGTTGCCGTCGCCGTCGGTGCGGACGTGACGCGGCGCCTCGTCGGCCGACTGCGCGGTGACCACGACCGCGGCGGCGACGCCGGCGCCGGTCTGGCGATCGATGACGCGGCCGATCACCCGCGCCGCGGGCTCGACCTCGAGGGCGACCTCGGCGAACGGCCCGGCGCCGAGCCGCGGCACCCGGACCGCGCGCGCCGCGCGATCGCCCTGCCACGCCCACACCCGGTAGCTGCCCTCGGGCAGCTCGTCGAAGGCGAAGTGGCCCGCGGCGTCGGAGATCGCGGTGCGGTTGCCGAGCAACGCGTCGCTGTCGAGGGCGACCGACGCGCCCGCGATCGCCACGCCGTTGTCGGTGACGACGCCCGCGATCGCGACCCGCCGCGCGACGACGAAGCGCATCACGTCGGCCGGCACCGGGACGAAGCGGACCTCGGCGGTGAAGATGCCGTCGCCCTCGAGGGTCACGCGGTGGCGGCCGGGCACGACGCCCTCGAGCTCGAAGTGGCCGTCGAGGCCGGTCGCGGCGACGACCGCGATCGCCGGCTCGCCCGCGGGCGCGAGGGCCGACTCGACCAGCGCGCTGACCGCGACGTTGCCGACCGGCATCCCCGCGCCGTCGACGACCAGCCCGACCAGCTGCTCGGCGCCGTCGCCCTTGTGCGGCGCCGGCAAGCTCGGCGTGTCGCGCGTGAACAGCGGGCCCGGGCCGTCGGGCACCGTCGGCGCGACCAGCGCGACGGCGAGCGCATACGTGCGCCGACTGGCGCGAGACACCGACACCACGGCGATCGCGAGCGCGGCGATCACGACGAGGCCGATCGGGATCCACCGCCGCGAACGCGTCGGCCGCGCCCGCGGAGCCGCCCCGGCCTCCGGCGCCACTTCGGTAACTGCTTCCGTAACCGTGTCGGTATCGGTAGCCGTGTCGGTATCGGTACCCGTGTCCGTATCGGTACCCGTGTCCGTATCCGTACCCGTATCCGGATCCGGCGTCGAAGGAGGATCCGCCGCGGCCATCGCGCCTCATCCTGGCATCGCTGGCGCGCGCATGCACGCCGACGCGACCGCGGGCGACCCCGCCGAGTCGATCGCCGCGCTAGATCGCGGCCGAGCCAGGGCTCCCGGCCGCGCCGCTTCGCGCTACCATCGCGCCATGAGCGCGGGCCTGTTCGACAACGCGGGAGACGTCCGGGCCGCGTCGACGATCACGATGGTGGAGGACGTCCTCATCGCGCTCGGCCACTTCGTCAACGACTGCCGCGCCGAGGACGAGGGCGCGGTCGCGAGCTGGAAGGTCACCCGCGGCTCGGCGACGATCGAGATCCGCCTGGTCGCGCGCGGCGACACCAGCCACCTGCGGATCGCGTCCGCCGTGATCTACGCGCTGGCCGACACCGATCGCCCGGCGCTGTGGAGCGAGTTGCTCACCCGCAACGCCGAGCTGACCGGCGTCGCCTTCGCGATCCGCGGCGATCAGGTGCTGCTGGTCGCCGAGCGCTCGACCCTCGACCTCGACCGCACCGAGGTCCACGACATGATCCAGCGCACCGCCGCGCTCGCCGACGACCTCGACGACGATCTCGCGCACCGCTACCACGCCGGCATGGGCGTCGGAACGGCGTTGTAGTTTTCTTTGGGAACCCGGTGCGTGACGCGTCGCCTTAGACGTGTTGATCGGGCGGGGTCACGTGGCGCGCGACGCTGCGGCGCGCGGAGAGCTCGAACCGCGGGACCCCGCCCGATCGACGCGCCGGGTTTGCCGCGTCACGCACCGGGTTCCGAAAAAACTAGCGCACATCGCGGCCGCGCGGGCCTTCGTCGATCGCGATGCCGGAGACGACGTTCGGGCACAGCGTGATTTCCTTGAGCTCGCGCACCAGCTGGCCCGACGAGCTGAACAGCTTGGCGTCGTGGATCACGACGAACTCGACCGCGCCCGACGACGGCTGACACGACGCCAGCATGCCGACGATCTTCGCGCCGGTGTCGTACTCGAGGGCGATGCGGTGGCTGACCAGATCATGGATCTTCGAGTAGTCGGGCATGGCGCGGCGACGTATACCACGGCGCGATGGCCGACCGCGACGCGCCGACCGAGCTGCTCTTGGTCCGTCACGGCGAGGCCGACTCGAACCGCGACGGTCGGTTCGGCGGCTGGAGCCCGGTGCCGCTGACCGAGCGCGGCCGACGCCAGGCCGCCGCCGCCGCGACCGAGCTCGCGACCCGCGCGCCGACCGCGATCATCACCAGCGACGTGGTCCGCGCCCAGGAGACCGCGGCGCCGATCGCCCTGGCGCTC
>JAYTAJ010000832.1:0-7572 GCA_043737575.1 Myxococcales bacterium
CAGGCGGAACCGCAGCAGCACGAACGCGGTCTGCACCACGTCGGCGAGGCAGTAGGCCTGGATCTTCGCGAGCTGGCCGGCGCGGTACAGGCCCTCGACCTGCGAGCCGTCGACGCCGACCTTGCCCGGCAGCCCGAACAGCCGCGCCACCGCGTCGAGGCTGCCCGAGCGGGTCGCGCCGTGATCGGCCAGCCAGTCGCACAGATCGATGTGGCCCTCCTCGCTGTAGCGATAGCGGACGCCGCGCTCGCGGTAGTACCAGGCCAGCGGCACGCCGTGCCGCAGCGACCGCAGCGCGATCACCGGCAGATCGAACGACCGGCCGTTGTAGGTGACGATCACCGGCTTGGCGCGGCCGACGAAGCGCGACAGGTCGACGAGGATCTGCTGCTCGCCCGCGCCCTCGTCGCCGATCACGCCGAGGCGGCGCAGCCGGTAGTCCTTGCCGAGCCACAGGCAGCCGACGACGATGATGCGGTGGGCCCAGGTCGGCGGGAACGGCGCCTCGACGCCAGGCGGCAGCTCGGGGCGCTTCCACCGATCGGTGTCGGGGATGGTCTCGAGATCGAGTACCAGAAACTCGTGGTCGGCCACGCGCCACGGTAGCAAGGAACGCCCCGCAAAACGTTCATCGCGCGGCGCCGCGCACGGCCGGGCAGTTTGCCTCTTGCGACCGGGGCCCCGACGGTAATAATCGCCAGATGCGCCTTCGTCTCCTCGCTCTCGCGGTGCTCGGTGGCGCCGCGGCGCCCGCGACCGCTCACGCTGGCGGCCCGCAGTGCCGCGTGATCGACGTCGACCTGCAGCCCACCGATCAGCTGCAGATGGTGGCGTGGCTCGAGGACGCCGCGGGCAACTACGTCGAGACGCTGTTCATCACCGACGCGGTCGGCCGCCGCGGCCTCGGCAACCGGCCCGGCCGCGCCGACTTCAACAGCGGTCCGAAGTGGCCCTACGGCCGCCGCATCGCGACGTTCCCGATCTGGTCGCGGCGCCAGGGCATGACGTTCCCCGAGGTCGTGTTCCAGAACCGCCTCGACAGCGACCTGTCGCATCCGTTCAACCAGTCGTCGACCGAGGCGTTCTTCTGCCGGCCGCTGCGCGCGGGCGAGGCCGGCTGGGACACCGCCACCTGCAGCTCGCCGATCTTCACCGACAAGGGCATGCTCGACAGCGGCAAGACCAGCTTCTATCCGCCGCGCGAGGACGTCGCCCGCATCGACGGCCTCGACTCGGCGGGCGTCGCCACCTACGACGATCTCAACCCGTTCGACAGCGTGTCGCAGGCGACCCCGACCGCCGATCTGCCGTTCACGGTGAGCTGGCCGATCCCGGAGGATCTGCCGACCGGCGACTACGTCCTGTGGATGGAGGTCGCGAAGGAGTTCGATCACAACACCACGTACTCGGTCGCGGCGCGGCCGGCGCCGACCGGGCTGCCGTTCGGCGAGTTCGGGCTGCCGTACCGCGGTCAGCCGTCGGTCGTGTACACCGTGCCGTTCCAGGTCGGCACCGAGATGACGACCGGCTCAACGATGACCTACGCCGGCTACGGCGATCCCGACGGCCTCGACGGCAATGTCCGGGCGCCGGACAGCACGATCACGCAGAACGTGCCCGGCTCGGGCGCCGCGCGCATCCTGCTCCGCGCCGACGGCGCGTCGGTGTTCCGCCTGCGCGTGACCGCGCGGCCCGAGGACGACGCCGAGCCGCCGGCCGCGCCGACCGAGCTGGCGGTGCCGATCACGTCGACCTCGGGCGCGACCGTCACGTTCGTGGCGCCGGCCGACGACGGCGGCCTCGGCAAGGTCACCGGCTACGAGGTCCGCTACCGCGCGATCGATCCGATCACCGACGCCAACTTCCTCGACTCGACGCCGGTCGCCAGCGCGATCGCGCCCGACGATCCCGGCCAGGTCCAGGACTTCGAGCTGACCGGGCTGCTGCCGCAGACCAAGTACTACGTCGCGGTGCGCGCCTACGACGAGTGCCGCAACTACGGCGCGCTCGCGGTCGCGACCTTCGACACGCCCGAGCGCGTGACCGGCGAGGTCGACGCCTGCTTCGTCGCGACCGCGGCGTACGGCTCGCTGCTCGCCAACGAGGTCGGCAGCCTGCGCCAGTTCCGCGACGGCGTCCTGCGGCGCAGCGTGATCGGCGAGCTGTTCGTCGAGACCTACTACACCGTCGGGCCGGCGTTCGCGTCGGTGGTCGATCACTCGGATCCGCTGCGGCAGGCGGCGCGGACCGGGCTGGGACCGATGATCGATCTGGTGCGCGGTCTCAAGTACGAGCCGTGACCGCGGAGTAAGATGCGGCCATGAAGCGCATCGCGATCCTCCTGGTGTCCGCAGCCCTCCTCGCCGCGTGCGGCGGCAAGTCCAAGCCGATGGCGACCACGCCGCCGGCCGAGCAGTCGATGGAGACCGAGGCCGTGCCCGACGGCGCATCGGCCGACGACGACACGACCGACGCCGAAGAAGCGACCGGCGGCGCCAAGAGCGCGCCTGCCGATGGCGCCGATCCGTGCGGCGGCGGCGAGTGAGCTGATCCGTGGTCGCATCGCACACCGTGCGGTGGTGACACGCGGGAGGCCCGCAGGACCGTGATGGCGCGGGCACGTTGGGTGCAGTGAGTGGGTGGGTGCACGTCAAGGCTCAGGTCGAGCGCGCGGCGAACAGCGCGTGGATGGATCGCGTGACCGCGCTCGGGTTCATCGCGAAGGGCGTGACGTACGCGATCGTCGGCGGCTACGCGCTGGCGCTGGCGACCGGCCACGGCGGCGGGTTCCTCGACGCCGACGACACGCCGCGCGCGGTGAAGCGGCAGCCGTTCGGCACGGCGCTGCTGGTCCTGCTGGCTCTGGGCCTCGCGTGTCACGCGCTGTGGCGATTCGCCGAGGCGGCGTACGCGCGGTTCGAGGGTGACGGGCGGGTGAAGACCGCGGTGAAGCGCGTCGGCGCGGTCGGATCGGGGCTGGTCGCGGTGGCGCTGTCGATCACCGCCTTCGAGCACATCCGCGGGCGGGTCCGCGACGGCGGCAGCTGGATCCAGCGCGTGCTGCGCTGGGACCACGGCGACTGGTTGATCATCGCCGTCGGCATCGGCTTCGTGATCGCGGGCGGCTACCAGCTCTACCGCGCCGTCACCGAGAAGTTCCGCGAAAAGATCGAGACCCACGAGATGTCCGCCACCGAGCGGCGCTGGCTCCTCCGCATCAGCCGCTTCGGCGTCGCCGCGCGCGGCGTCACCCTGCCCGTCGTCGGCTGGCTCTTCATCAAGGCCGGCCTCGACGCCAACGCCCAGCAAGCGACCGGCACCGGCGCCGCGCTCCGCGAGATCTCCCGCCAATCCTGGGGCACCGCCCTCCTCGCCCTCGTCGCGGTCGGCCTCCTCGCCTACGCGCTCTTCATGGCCGTCAACGCCCGCTACCGCCGCGTCTTCGCCTGAGCCACGCGGACCTGACGACGGCGTCAGGCGGTCAGGCGGCGAGCGGCGTCGATGAGCATCTGCGGTTTGAACGGCTTGAGGATCCAGCCCTTCGCGCCCAGCCGCTTGGCCTGCGCGATCAACTGCGGATTGCCTTCGGTCGTCATGATGACCACCGGCAGCTTGGCGTGCTGGCCGCGGCGCTGGATCTCGGCGAGCACGTCGAGGCCGCTCATGCCCGGCATGTTCATGTCGCAGATCACCAGCGCGACATCGACCGCGGAGTGCAGGGTCTCGACGCCTTCGGTGCCATTGCAGGCCGCGAGCACCTGAAAGCCGGCCTGGCCCAACGTCGCCTCCACGTCGCTGCGTACGCTGATCGAGTCATCGATGACGAGCACTGTCTTGGCCATATCTCTCTCTCCTTCGGGTGCACGCCGAGCTGCTCGACGAGGAATGGGGTGCGTGATGATCAGGCAGCCGAGCGCTCGGCCAGCGCGAGCGGGAGCCGGACGATGAACGTCGTGCCCTTGCCAGCTTCGGTCTCGAAGTGGATGGTGCCGTGGTGGTGCTCGACGACGGTCGCGTGCGCGATCGCGAGGCCCTGGCCGGCGCCCTTGCCGACTTCCTTGGTGGTGAAGAACGGATCGAACACCTTGTCGCGGATCGCCTCGGGGATCCCGGTGCCGGTGTCGGACACGCGAATCTCCGCGTAGGTGTCGAACCGCTGCGTCTCCACCGTGATGAGCCCCAGCTCGCCACCACTGCCGACGACGTCGGCGATGGCGTGGGCCGCGTTCACGATGAGGTGCAAGATCACCTGGGACAGGTCGCCAGCGAGACACGGCACCGGCACCAGGTCCGCGTCGAGTCGCGTGGTCGCCGTGGCCATGGACCGCCACTCGCTGGTCGCCACGATCAGGGTGTTCTCGACCAGCGCGTTCACGTCGGTCGGGGTCATCTCGGCCGAGCCGGGGTTCGCGAATGCCTTCATCGCGGCGACGATCCGGCTCATGCGGTCGATGCCTCCGAGCGCGCGCGCCGGCATCTCGGGCAGCGCGGTGCGCAGATACTCCAGGTCCAGGGCGGCGGCCTTGTCCTCGGCGTCGCGGCGCATCTCGTCGGTGATGCCGTCCGCCGCCGATCGCGTCACGATCCCGTGCAGGTGATCGATGAAGCCCATCAGGTCCTGAGCGGAGGTCCCCATGAAGTGCAAGCTATCGCCGACGTACTGCAAGGGAGTGTTGAGCTCGTGAGCGACGCCGGCCGCCAGCTGGCCGATCGCCTCCATCTTGCGCGCCTGCAGGAGGCGATGCTCCATCGCGCGCTCCTTGGTCAGATCGCGCAGGATGCAGACGGCCTCGTCGTCGCCGCTGCGGATCACGCGGATCTCGTACGACGCCGGGGTCCGATCGGTGCCGTCATCAGCGGGCACCGTCGCCGCGAAGGTCTCGAGCTGGCCGGAGCCGATCCCGCTTGCCGCGCCCGCGACGAGCGCCTCGATCAAGGCGGGCGGGACCGCGGTGTCCGCGAGGTGCTGGCCGACCGCGCTCGCGCGCAGCGGGGAAGGGTCCTCGGCCGTCCCCAGCATGAGCGCCAGGATCTTGCCGTCCGCGCGCAGCCGGATCATGGAATCGGGGATCGCCGAGAGCAAGGCGCGCTGCTGTTCCTCGGCGCGGACCTGGGGGCTGATGTCGGCAAAGGTGATGATCATCCGGACCGCACGGCCGCTGGGGTCGCGCCGCGACGCCCCACGACAGAGGATCGAGCGGAAGCCACCTTGGCTGTGGCGCATGCGGACCGTGCACACGAAGGGCCACGCTTGCTCGACATGATCGATGAGGAGCGCGTCCAGCTCGGGCAGATCGGCGGGGTGGATCAGCTCGCGCCATAGCGTGGCCGACTCGATCAGATCGTTGCCGTCGAACCCGAGGAGGTTCTTCCAGCGCGGATTGTAGGTCGTCTGTCCGGTCGCCAGGTTCAGGTCGACGATGCCGTCGTTGGTGGCTTCCAGGACGAGCTCCAGGAGCTCGGCTGTCTCGGTGGTTTCGGGCGTAGTCATGACGGGCTCGGCGCTCAGAACAGGACGATGTCGCCTTCACAGGGTCGGGCCAGGTCCACGTCGCACGTCGCCACCAGCTTCAGCGATGGTAGATCGCCGTCGAACCAGACCCGGACGTCACCATCGAGACAGTGCAGCGTGAGCGGATACGGCTGCCCGTCGGTGACGGCGAAGTCGGAGAAGACCTCGCCACACGCGACCGCCGGCGTCAGCGAGTGAAAATGGACCCCGTAGTCGAGCAGCCGATTCTTGATGCGCCCGAGCAACTGATTGACCAGCTCGCCGGCCCAGTCGCGCGCATTGTACGACGTGCGGGACGAACGACGCAGCACCGGCTCCGGCACGATCAGCACCACCGCGCCCCTGGCGTCGGGACCCACGAAGCCCACCATCGCCCCCATCGATCGACGCGGCCCTGACGCCGACGCCGAGGGAGCGTGGGGCGGCGTTTGCAGATCGACGCCGTAGGCGGCGAACAGCGACGTCGTCGCCTGGCGCACGACGTCGGCCAGCACATCGTCCAGACCCGGCGCGCGGTCGTGCGAGTTCATCGATACCCCGGGTCGACCGCGGCGCGGAAACGTCGAGGCGTCAGCGGGCGTGGGTCGCGATCGCGTGCGCGATCCGATCGAGCGGGAGCACGACGGCGACGCCGCCATGCTCGATCGCCTTGGCCGGCATGCCGAACACGACGCAGCTCGCCTCGTCCTGAGCGATCGTGTGGGCCCCGGCCTGGCGGAGCTCGAGCATGCCGCGGGCGCCATCGTCGCCCATGCCGGTCAGGATCACGCCGATCGCGTTCGCGCCGGCGTAGCGCGCGGTCGATCGGAACAGCACGTCGACCGCCGGCCGGTGGCGGTTCACGAGCGGCCCGTCGGTGATCTCGACCTGGTAGCGGGCGCCGCTGCGCTTGAGCAGCAGGTGGCGATTGCCGGGCGCGATCAACGCGTGGCCGCGCAGCACGGCGTCGCCGGACTGCGCCTCCTTGACGCGGATCGTGCACTGGGCGTCGAGCCGCGCCGCGAACTGGCTGGTGAACTTCTCGGGCATGTGCTGGACCACGACCACGCCGGGCGCGTCGGCCGGGAGCGCGCGCAACAGCGCGAGCAGCGCCTCGGTGCCGCCGGTCGACGCGCCGATCGCCACGACCTTGTCGGTGGTCTCGCCCATCGCGTGCCGCGGCGGTGGGCGAAGCACGGCGTCGGCGGTCAGCCTGGGCGCGGGCCCGGGCGCCGCGGTGGGCCGGCCGAGCTTCGCGCGTGACGCGGCACGCACGGCGTCGCAGATGTGGATCGACGACTCCTTCCACTCGCGCGGGCTGCCGAGCGCCGGCTTCGCGATGACCTCGACCGCGCCCTTCTCGAGCGCGGCGATCGCGGTCAGCGAGCCCGCCGCGGTGAGGCTCGAGCAGATCACGACCGGGATCGGGTGCTGGCGCATCAGGCGCTCGAGGAAGGTGAGGCCGTCCATCCGCGGCATCTCGATGTCGAGCGTGATCACGTCGGGGACCTCGCGGCGGATCCGCTCGGCCGCGACCCACGGATCAGGCGCGGTGGCGATCACCTCGATGCCGGGATCGGCGTCGAGGATGTCCTTCAGGGCCTGGCGCACCGACGCCGAGTCGTCGACGACGAGGACACGGATCTTCGTCATGGTAACTTTCGCCACACCGAGCTGCTCTCGCTCGCGAGCGGCAGCGTGAGCCCCTGGAGGCTCTCGCTGTGGCCGATGAACAGATAGCCGCCGGTCCGCAGGTAGCGGCACTGCCGGCTCACCACCTGCTCCTGCGTCGCGCGGTCGAAGTAGATCATCACGTTGCGAAAGAACACGACGTCGAACTCGCCGCGCAGCGGATACGTCGCGTCCATGAAGTTGAGCCGGCCGAAGCTGACGCGTTGCCTCAGCGCCGGCGCGATCCGCACCAGCCGGCGTCGGCGATCCCGGCTGCGCAGCAGGTAGCGCTGGCGCCACGCCGGGATGATCGGGGCGGCGGTGTCCTCGTGGTAGGTCGCGGCGACCGCCTCGCGCAGCACCCGCGTCGAGATGTCGGTGCCGTGGATCGTGTAGCCGAACCCCGGGTG
>JAYTAJ010000833.1:0-3323 GCA_043737575.1 Myxococcales bacterium
CCCCCGCCGGCCCGGTCGCGCCCGGCCGCTACCGCCTCAGCTTCGACACCGCCACCTACTTCGGCGACGCGCCCGCCTTCTTCCCCGTCGCCGACATCCACTTCACCGTCGTCGACGGCGCCGCCCACTACCACGTCCCCCTCCTCCTCTCGCCCTTCGGCTACTCGACCTACCGCGGCAGCTGATCGGGGACGCCGCCAGGTGGCAACGCGGCTCGTCGGAACCGCTTGATCAGATCGGCGATGAAGTCACGCAGCGTCGCGGCATCGACCCCTGCCGGCAGTTTGACGCCGTCGGGGATCGCGATCTCGGAGAGGATCCAAGCGAGGGTGGCGGGCGTACAGCCACCGTCTTTGGCGAGCGCCGCGTCCAGGGCGTTCTCGATCCGAAGTCCGGAACGTTCGAGAAAGAGCAGATCGATCAGATCGCGCTCTTCGGCGCGCCCGATGATCGTGGTGAGCTTGTTGGCGAGGATCACGTCGGCGGGATCGACGCGAACTCCGTCGTGATCGGGCCGGTCGACCGAAGGCCCGGACGCACGATCGCAGACCAGATCAACGACCAGCCCACCATCATCGCGCGTCAGGACGAAGCGACGGAACAGCGGGGCGTCCTGGCGAACCTCGAAGGACGCGCCGAGATCGTTGGCGACCGTCTCCAGCACGTAACGCCCGCGCTCGAATGCATCTTGATCGGGCGTGAACAGGTCGAGGTCGTCGGTGGTGCGGTGCCCGAGGTGATAGCCGGCCAAGGCAGCTCCGCCGGTCAGGTAGAAGTCACGCTCGCGCGCGAAGAACGCGTGCAACACATCGCGCTGGAGGATCGTGAGAAGGCTATCCGGCAAGGAGGCCATCGGCTCGCCATCCGTCGATCAAGAAGCGCCAGAATCCGTAGCGACGACCGATGCGAGCGCGCAGGCGGTCGAGGGCGTGAGCGACGTCGAGCGGGCGAATGAAGCGCCACACGTCGAGATCGCGCGCTTCGCGCAGCATCTTGCCGAGCAAGCGATCGCGTTCGTAGGACGCGGGGCCAGCGAGGATCGTGCGCAGCTCGCCGATCGAAACATCCTCGTCCCAGAGGAAGTACGGGCGAAGGTCGTTGCGACCCATATCGGTCGTGAGCGTGCGCACGCTGCAACGGTAGCAGATGGGCCACGGCTCGTGCGACGCTCACGCGCGTGGCGAACCCGGACGACATCGAGCCACTCGCGACCGACGCCGAGGAGCGGTGGGCCTTCGCACTCCACGAGCTCGCGCTGCAAGGCGAACGCGACATCGCAGCGGGACGAAGCGCATCGCTCGCCGAGCATCGCGCCCGGATGCGCGCGCTGCTCCGACGTGCGCGCTGACCGCGGCGACTATCGATCGAGGAGGCCGTCGGCGCGCCAGCCGTCGATCAGGAAGCGCCAGAAGTCGTAGCGCCGCCCGATGCGTCGCCGCAAGCGATCGAGCGCTCGCGCGACGTCAGCTGGGCGCACGAAACGCCAGACGTCGAGATCGCGCGCTTCGCGCAGCATCTTGCCGAGCAAGCGATCGCGTTCAAACGACGGCGGCCCGCTGAGGATCGCCCGCAGCGCGCGGCGGTCAGGGCGCGGCGGGTGCGGGGGCGGGCTTGCGGCCCTCGAGGATCTTGACGAAGGAGCGGCCGCGGATCTCGGCGAGGGACAGGCCGGTGGCGAGGGCCTCGTCCTCGGTGACGGCGCCGCACGAGATGCCGCGCAGGAAGTAGTTGAGCAGGCCCTGGCCGGTGGCGGCGTCGTCGAAGACGTCGCCGACCAGCGTGGCCTGGGCGGCCTTGTCGACGAAGTTCTTCAGGCGGTGCGACGCGGCCTCGAGGCCCTCGAGGAAGAAGCCGTAGACGGCGCCGTAGCGGACGGGCAGCTGCGCGGGGTGGAGGTCCCAGCCCTGGTAGAAGCCGTTGGTCAGCGAGTGGCGGGTGTCGTCGGCGTGGAGCCGCCACGCCGAGAACACGGCGTCGCGGTTGTCGCGCTGCTGATCGTCGGTGAGCGTGGCGCCGCCGCGGTGGGGGCCGACGGGCATGATGTTGGTGGCGCCGTCGGACAAGGCGACGCCGGTCTGCGCGAACGTCACCTTCATCATGTGCTTGGCGAAGTCGCACGCGGGGTGGCGCATGCGCTGGTGCGCGGCGGTGATGTCGCAGTTCGCGGTGTAGTCGTAGGTCCCGAAGTGGGCGCCGACCATGCGGCCGGCGGCGACGTCGAGGAGGCGCGGCAGCATCGAGCGACCCTTGGGATCGAGGATGCAGTGCGTGGTCTCGACCATGATCTCGAGCTTGAGCGAGCCGGGCGCGAGGTCGAGGCGATCTTCGAGCTCGCCGAGCACCCAGACCAGGGTCTCGACGTCGGCGTCGCTGGTGATCTTGGGCAGGGTCACGACGAAGTTGTCGGGCAGGCGACCCGCGGTCGCGCCGAGCAGCTCGGTGAGGAAGACGTCGAGCGTGCGGATCGATCGGCCGGCCAGCTCGCGCGAGAACGGCTTGATGCGGATGCCGAGGAACGGCGGCAGCGTGCCGGCGTCGAGGCCGGTCGCGACCTCGCGCGCGGCGGCGGCGGCGTGGCCGTCCTCCTGATCGTCGGGGCGGATGCCGTAGCCGTCCTCGAAGTCGATGCGGAAGTCCTCGACCGCCTCGCGCCGCAGCTTGGCGATGACGCGCTCGTAGACGATCGACGCGAGCGCCTTCGGCACGCCGATCGCGGCGGCGAAGGTCGCGGGATCCGGCGCGTAGGTCTCGAGCGCGCGCACCGACAGCTCGCCGAGCTTGCGCGCGGTGTCGGCGGTGAACAGGTGGGCGCCGCCGTAGACGGTGTGGACCGGCTGGCGCGCGCCGGAGTCACCGACGTAACGCGCCGCCACCTCTGCCTGGGCCGCGTGGACCTTCGCCAGCGCCTTCGCCATCCGCTTCGTCGACAAGGTGGTTCGCGTGGTCGTGGTCATCGTGCGCGGTGTATATCACGCGGATGCGCGCGCGTTTCGCAGCCCTCGCGGTGGTGGCGTGCTCGTCGACGAACCCGCAACCCGCGCCGGTTCCGCGCCCCGCCGCCGATGGGCCGATGTCGGATCCGGTCATCCGTTCCTGTCCGACGTCGGCGCCGAATCGCGCGCGGTCATCGAGTACCTGAAGACGCTGGAGCGCTACCCTCGCGCGATGGGGAGATCCGCCGTCGTCGTCGTCGCGCTGGTGGTGCTCGCGTGCAGCAAGACACCGCCACCCGCGACGTCGTCTTCGCCCGAGGCCGCGGCGGCCGCGGTCGCGAAGCTCGACGACTATCGCGTCGAGGCGTGCGCGTGTGTCGGCCTCGAGTG
>JAYTAJ010000834.1:0-3320 GCA_043737575.1 Myxococcales bacterium
TCAGCGCGTTGGTTCAGAACTGCGATTCCGACTCGACTCCCAGAGGAGATTCGGATCCTCGGTTCCCTCGGATCCTCAGCGCGGCACGTACTCGACGCCGAGCGCGGGAAAGATCGGCAGGCCGCGGGTGTAGCGGCGCTGGCTGAAGTCTTCGTTGTAGGTCACGCCCTCGGCGTTCGCGCGATTGGTGACGTTCTGCACGTCGAGGAACAGGTTGATCGTGCCCCACGACCGCGGCCAGGTTCGATCGACGCGCAGGTCGAGCTGCGCGAACGCGGGCAAGCGCTCCGACAAGGTCGGCCCCGACACCGCGACCCACTCCTGATCGCCGTCGCCGTCGACGTCGGCGAAGAACGCGCCCGCGACCGGCGTGATCGGGTTGCCGGTCGCGAAGCGCAGCCGGGCGCCGAGCCGCCAGCGCCCGAACGGTCGCGTCACCAGGAGCGTCGCGACGTGGGGCTGATCGAGGACGTAGGGATAATAGGTGGCGTCCTGGCGCGGATCGCCCGTGCGATGGGCGCGCGCATGGGTGTAGGTGAGCCAGCCGGTGGTGCGGCCGACCTCGCGACGCAGCTGCAGCTCGACGCCGTAGGCGCGGCCGCGACCGACCGCCTCGCGGTACGAGTACGAGCCGAACTGCTCGTCGACCAGCTCGCGGCTGATCGCGAGGAGGCCGCCGGCCTGGCTGCTGCCGTTGTCGGCGATCGGCGTCGCGCCGGTGACGACGTCGACCGGGAGGTCGCGCATCGCCTGGCCGTAGACCGTGATCTGCACGGTCGCGGCCTCGGTCAGCGGCGCGCGCAGGCCGATCGCGGCCTGCGCCGACCAGCTGCCGCGCAGCGTGCGGTTGCCGAACACCGGATCGAGATCGGTCGCCGACGGCGGCTGGTGGTAGAGCCCGATCGACTGCGTGAGCGTCATGCAGCGCGGCAGCTTCTCGGTGACGGTCAGCCGCGGCCCGAGGTGGACCTCGCCCGACAGCCCGAAGCGATCGACCCGGGCGCCGGCCCGGACCGCGACCCGGTCGTCGGCGACCGACCACCGCTCCTCGATCCACACGCCGAGATCGCCGGCCCAGATCGCGCCGTCGCGATGCACCAGGCTCATCGGCGCCGGTTGTCCGGGCGACGGCGGCGGCGTGGTGTCGAGATCGTAGGCGTAGCGCGCGAGCTGATGATCGAGGCCGATCGCGAACGTGCCGCCCGCGAACGGCCGCCGCAGCTCGGCGCGCAGCCCGAGCGGCAGGTTCCAGCGATCCATGCCCTTGTCGACGCCCTTGTGGTTGGCGAAGGCGCGGACCTGCTCGACGCCGATGGTCGGCATGATCTCGAGGCGGGTCTCGCCGATCGTGCGCCGCCACCGCAGCGCCAGCCGCGCGAACCGCGACACGTAGTCGAAGCTGCGCACGTTGCTGGTGTCGATGCCGCCGGTCGCGTCGTCGTCGGGATCGCGCAACAGCCGCAGCTTGTCGTCGGACGCGAAGCCCAGCACCATCCAGCCGCCGTCGCCCGACTCCCAGCGCACCTGGGCGTCGAGGTAGCGCGGCGCCAGCGTCAGATCGATCGGCGCCGCGGCGAGGATCGCGTCGACGTAGGAGCGGCGCGCGCCGACGAGCCAGCTGCCGCCGCCCGGGCCCGGGCCCTCGGCGAGCGCGGCGGCGTGGAGCAGCGACAGCTCGCCCGCGATGCGCTGGCGATCGCGTCGCCCGGCGCGGGTCGTCGCGATCACGACGCCGCCGGTGGCGCGGCCCCACGGCGCGCCGAAGCCCGACGGCTCGAGCGCGACCTCGTCGATCACGCCGACCGGGACGAACGAGGTGAAGCCGCCGAAGTGGTACAGCAGCGGCACCTCGATGCCGTCGAGGAACACCGACGAGTCGCGGGGCGCGGCGCCGCGCAGTGCCAGACCGCCGAGCCCGAACGGCACCCGCGCGACGCCGGGCAGGCTGGCGAGCGCGCGCAGCGGATCGTTGCCCGACGCGGGCAAGCTGCGCAGCTGGTCGGCGTCGAGGGTGTGGCGCGGCGCCTCGGCGACCAGCGGCGCGGTGCCCTCGAGCTCGATGATCTCGCTGACCACCTCGTCGGCGGCCAGCCGCACTCGCAGCGCGCGACCGGGCATCGCCGCGATCAGCGCGGGGACGTACCCGGGCGCGACCACCGCGACCGAGACCGGCCCGTCGTCCGCGGCCAGCGCGAACCCGCCGTCGGCGTCGGTGATCACCTCGCGCTCGCCAGCGCCCACGATCGCGCCCCCGATCGGGGCGCCGGTCGCGGCGTCGACGACCGTGCCGCGCAGCGTGCGCTCGGCGTGGGCGGCCGCGGCGCCGAGCCCGACCAGCCCGACGATCGCGACGACGGTCGAGCCCGGGCGCATCAGCGGGTGCGGGTGTACCACTCGCGCGGCGCGGCCGCCGTGATGACGACCACGGACCGCAGGGCGCGATGCTACCGTGCGCTCATGCGTCGCTTCGTCGTCGGCCTGATCGTGGCCGCGGTGGTCGTCGCGGCTGGCGCCGCGCCCGTCGCCGCCAACGGCCGCTTCCCGCGCTCGGTGAAGCTGGGGTTCCGTCCCGGCGCGCCGAGCGAGATGCTCCTCGCCGTCACCTTCGGGCTCCTGGTGTCGAAGGACGACGGCGCATCGTGGCGCTGGGTGTGCGAGAGCGCGATCGGCTTCGACGGCACGTTCGATCCCGACTACGAGATCACGGCGAGCGGGGCGATCTTCGCGACCACCTTCGCCGGCCTCAAGGTCACGCGCGACGGCTGCCACTGGAACGGGATGCCGGCGCCGCTCGGCGAGACCTACGTGGCGACGCTCGCGGTCGGCCCCGACGGCACGCTGTGGGCCGCCACGTCGGACGCCCGCATCGGCAGCCGGATCTACCAGAGCCTCGACGACGGCGTGACCTTCACGCCGACCGCGCCGCTCGGCCAGCTCGGCGACTGGTGGGCGACGATCGAGGTCGCGCCCAGCGATCCGCAGCGGATCTACGTCACCGGCTTTCGCATGAGCTCGGGCATGCCGCGCCAGCGCCTGCTGTTCCGATCGGTCGACGGTGGCGCGTCGTGGCAGCAGCTCTCGACCGCCGGGTTCGTCGGCACCAACAACTCCGATCTGCAGCTCGCCGCGCTGTCGCCCACCGATCCCGACCTGGTGTTCATGCGGGTGACGCTGGTCGGCCCGACCTTGCAGGAGGCGATCTATCGCAGCCTCGACGGCGGCACGACCTGGACGAAGGTGCTCGACCTGCCCGACCTCATCCCCGGCGTGGTCGTGCGCGGCGACGGCGAGGTCTGGGCGACGACGCCGTTTCGCGGGCT
>JAYTAJ010000835.1:0-3317 GCA_043737575.1 Myxococcales bacterium
GGCCTGGTCGGCGATCCCGATCGGCCGGGCGTGCAGCGGCCGTCGGGGATCCTGTACCGCGACGGCATCGCCAAGATCAGCGCGTTCTCGCGCGCGTGCAACGACGACGGCATCCCGCTGATCTGGCTGCACGACATCTCGGGCTTCGACATCGGCCGCGAGGCCGAGGCCCACGGCCTGCTCGCGTACGGCTCGTCGCTCATCTACACCAACTCGACCAACAGCGTGCCGATGTTCTCGGTGCTGCTGCGCAAGGCCTCGGGCGCCGGCTACTACGCGATGGCGGGCATGCCGTACGATCCGGTGATCCAGCTGTCGACCTGCCTGTCGCGGCTGTCGGTGATGGAGGGGCGGACGCTGGCGATCGCGACCTACAACACCAAACTCGACGACGACTTCCAGATCGCGGTCACCGATCCGATCGAGCGCGCCAAGGTCGAGGCCGGGATGCGCGAGGTCGAGGCCCGCATCGAGGCCGACATGGATCCGTTCGTCGCGGCGCGCCAGCAGGACACCGACGAGATCGTCGAGGTCGCGGCGCTGCGCGGCTGGCTGTGCGATCTGGTCGAGATGGCGTACCAGGGCACCGGCTACCGCCGGGTCAAGAACCCGCGCATCTGGTCGATGCACGATCTGGCGACCTTGGCGCGCGGCAGTCGCCGCGGCGTCGAGGCGATCGTCGCCGCGACCGGGACCAGCGGCCCCGCGGTGTCGCGCGCCGCCGCGCCAGCGTCGACGACGGGCCTCGCGGTGTGCGCGCCGTCGAGCGGGCGCTACTACGGTCGACCGGCCCCGGGCAAGCCGGCCTTCGTCGCGGTCGGCGACGTGGTGCGGACCGGCCAGACCGTCGCGCTGCTCGAGGTCATGAAGACGTTCCACCGCGTGACCTACGGCGGCGCCGGGCTGCCCGACACCGCGCGGGTCGCGGCGATCGCGGTCGCCGATGACGCCGACGTCGGGCCCGGCGACGTCCTGCTGCACCTGGAGACCGTGTCATGAATGTCCGCTTCGATCTGGTGATCCGCAACGGCACGCTGTGCACACCGGGTGGACGCATCCGCGCCGACCTCGGCGTGTGCGAAGGTCGCATCACCGCGATCGGCGCGATCGACGCGGCCGCCGCGGCGGCCCAGGTGATCGACGCGACCGGCCTCCACGTCTTGCCCGGCGTGATCGACGCTCAGGTCCATTTTCGCGAGCCCGGCGCGACCCACAAGGAGGACCTCGCGACCGGCACCGCCGCGGCGGTGCTCGGCGGCGTGACCAGCGTCCTCGAGATGCCCAACACCGATCCACCGACGACGACCGTCGACGCGCTCGCCGACAAGATCGCGCGACTGCGCGGCCGGGCCCGGTGCGACGTCGGCTTCTTCGTCGGTGCGACGCCCGACAACGCCGGCGAGCTCGGCCACCTCGAGATGCAACCCGGCTGCGCCGGCGTGAAGGTGTTCATGGGCAGCTCGACCGGCAGCCTCCTGGTCGCCGACGACGAGGCCCTGGCCGACGTGTTCGCGCACGGGGTCCGTCGCGTCGCGATCCACGCCGAGGACGAGGAGCGGCTGCGCGAGCGCCGCGCGATCGCCGTCGCCGCCGCCGATCCGGTCGCGCACCCCGACTGGCGCGACACCGAGACCGCGATGCGCGCGACCTGGCGTGCCCTCGCGCTGGCGCGCCGCTTCGGCCGCCGGGTCCACGTCCTCCACGTCACCACCGCCGACGAGTGCGCGCTGCTCGCCGCGTGCAAGGACATCGCGACGTTCGAGATCCTGCCGCAGCACCTCACGCTGACCGCGCCCGAGTGCTACCAGCGCCTCGGCACGCTGGCGCAGATGAACCCGCCGATCCGCGACGCCCACCACCAGGCCGGGCTGTGGGCGGCGATCGCGTCGGGCGCGTGCGACATGCTCGCCACCGATCACGCGCCGCACACGCTCGAGGAGAAGAGCAAGCCGTACCCGTCGAGCCCGTCGGGCATGCCGGGCGTGCAGACGCTGGTGCCGCTGATGCTCGATCACGTCGCCGCCGGCCGGCTGTCGCTCGAGCGGCTGATCGATCTCACCAGCGCTGGGCCGGCGCGGGTCTGGGGCCTCGCCGCCAAGGGCCGGCTCGCGGTCGGCTTCGACGGCGATCTGACGCTGGTCGATCTGTCCGCGCGCCGGACGATCCGCGCCGCCGATCAGGCGTCGCGGTGCGGCTGGACGCCGTTCGACGGCGTCGAGGTGACCGGCTGGCCGATCGCGACGGTGGTGCGCGGCCACGTCGTGATGCGCGACGGCCAGCTGCTCGGCGATCCGGTCGGCCGTCCGCTCCGCTTCGCCGAGACGCTGGCCGCGATCGCGCCCGCAGCGTGATGGACGTGCTCGAAGCGCTGGGCTGGGACGCGGGCTGGGCCGCGGCGGCGGCGGCGCACCAGCCGCTCACCGCCGCGCGGGTCGCGGTCGGTCACCGCGGCGCGGTCGAGGTCGTCGACGGCGAGGGCACGTACTGGGCCGAGCCGACCGGCAAGATGTTCTTCGGCGCCGACGACTCGCGGGCGCTGCCGATCGTCGGTGACTGGGTCGTGGTCGCCGACGCCGAGACCGCGCGGCTCGGCGGCTCGCGCGCGGCGCTGCGCGGGATCTTGCCGCGCCGAACGTCGCTGGTGCGGCGCGCCGCGGGCGAGCGCGATCTGCCGCAGCCGCTGGTCGCCAACATCGACGTCGCGTGCGTGATGACGTCGGCCAACCAGGATCTCAACCCGCGGCGCCTCGAGCGCTACCTGGTCGCGATCCGCAACGGCGGCGCGACCCCGCTGTTGGTGCTGTCGAAGATCGATCTGATCGCCGATCCGGCGCAGGCGCTGGCGGCGATGATCGCGGTCGCCGACGGCGCCACCGTCATCGCGATCTCGACCGCGAGCCGCGCCGGCCTCGACGCCCTCGACGACCACTTCGCGCCCGGCCGCACCGCCGCGGTGCTCGGCAGCTCGGGCGTCGGCAAGAGCACGCTCATCAGCCACCTGATCGGCGGCACCCTGGCGACCGGTCCGATCCGCGGCGGCGACGATCGCGGCAAGCACACCACCACGCGCCGCGAGCTGCTGGTGACGCCGCGCCACGGCGTCCTGATCGACACCCCCGGCATGCGCGAGCTGGCGCTGTACGAGGACGATCCCGAGGCCGCGTTCGCCGATCTCGAGGCGATCGCCGCGACCTGCCGCTTCGCCGACTGTCGCCATCGCGCCGAGCCCGGCTGCGCGGTCCAGGCCGCGGTCGCCGCGGGCACGCTCGCCGCGCCGCGGGTCGCCGCGTTCCACAAGCTCACCGACGAGCGCGCCG
>JAYTAJ010000836.1:0-3316 GCA_043737575.1 Myxococcales bacterium
GCGCTGACGGTGGCGGCGCTGCCGCGGACCATCGCGTCGGCGGCGACGTCGGCCTCGACCTCGAGGGCGTCGCCCGGCTCGCTGACCTCGGGCTTCCGCTGCGCGCCGCTGGCGCCGCCCTGCTGCACCGTGTGCGCGACCTCGTGGGCCAAGAGGTGCATGCCGAACGGATCGTCGGGCTGGTACTGACCGGCGCCGAAATGGATGTCGCTGCCGGTCGCGAAGGCGCGGGCGCCGAGGTCGGCGGCGGCGCTGGCCGAGCCCGCGCCGGTGTGGACCCGCACGCCCGACAGATCGGCGCCGAGGCTCGACTCGAACTGCGAGCGCTGCACCGCGGGGAGCGACGCGCCGCTCGAGCCCTCGACCTGGGCCAGCGCGGTCTCGACGTCGCCATGGGCGCCGCCGCTGGCCTTGCGGGCGAGGCGGCTGGTCCGGGCGACCTTGCCCGGATCGATCGCGTCAGCCTGGTAAGCGCCCGATTCCGCAGCAGCTCGTTGGTCGAGGTCGCGCATGCCAGGGGTTGAGTCGCGAGGGGGCGCGCTGTGACACGCGATCAGCCGAGCGTGTGCTCGATCAGGATCTTCGCGCCGATCGCGATCAGCGCGACGCCGCCGACGATCTCGAGCTTGCCGCCCAGGCGGGCGCCGACCGCGCGGCCCAGCGGCACCGCGATCGCGACCAGCGCCGCCGTCACGCCCGCGATCAGCGCGAGCGCGATCGGCGCGGCGACCGGGACCAGCGGCACCGTGACGCCCGCGGCGAGGGCGTCGATGCTGGTGGCGAACGCGACGACGACGAGGCCGCGCAGCGCGAACGGCTGCGGCGCCGCGGGCGCGGCCTCGGACCTCCGCAGCGCGCCGATGATCGCCTTGGCGCCGAGCCCGACCAGCACCGCGAACGCGATCCAGTGATCGACCCGCGCGAACGCGGCGCCGAGCCGCGCGCCCGCGAGCCAGCCGAGCGCCGCCATGCCGCCCTGGAAGCCGCTGCACAGGGCCGCGATCACCGCGACGTCGACGGCGCGGACCCGCGGCGCGATCATCCCGCGCACCGCGCCCGCCGCCGCGGCGTCCATCGCGAGGCCGAGGGCGAGGACCAGCGCGGCGAGCATCGCGTCGCACTCTAACCCCAATGCCGGTCACTTACCGCGCGTCCTCGACGAGAACGCGACGGGACGCTTGCGGTCGTAGTTGCTCATCTTGAGTTTTACGGCGCGGGGATAACTGCGCTGTCTGCGCGGCGGCAGGATGAAGTGGCCGAGATCTTCGCGGAGCTGGCGGAGTCGCGCGGGGAGGCGGCCGGCACCTTCGGTGCCCCAGGTACGCAAGGCCGCCTCGATGAAGTCCAGCGTCGAGACCAAGCTGATGCGCGTGGGTGCCACGCCCGCCTCGGCGGATCGCGTCCTTGGTCGAGCGCGCGGCCGGCAACGCGTTCTCGGCACCCGGTTCGACGTCGCGCCGCTCGCCGCGCTGCTCGGCACCGAGCTGCCCGAGCGCGAGCTCGACGCGCTGCTCGACGATCTGGTCGCGCGCGAGCTGCTGGTCCGCGAGGGCGGCGATCGCGGCGAGCTCGGCTTCCGCCACGACACCATCCGCGAGGCCGCGTACGGCATGCTGCTCGACGGCGATCGCCAGCTCGCGCACCGCAGCGCCGGGCTGTGGCTCCGCCGAGTCGCTGCGCCTGGCCGGCACCGCCGAGCAGCTCGCGCGCGCCCAGGGCTCGCTGCGCCTCGCCGGCGCCGCCTGCATCTACCAGGTCCGCGCGCTGCTCGCGCTCGGTCGCGCCGCCGAGGCCGCCGCCGTCGCGCCCCGCGCCATCGACACCCTGGCGCAGATGCCACCCACCCTCGCCTACGCCCACGCCGCCCACGGCGACGCCGCCCTCGCCCTCGGCGATCTGGCGCTGTCCGCCGACCAGGCCCGCCGCGTCGAGCGCCTGCTCGACGAGCTCGTTGACCCGCGGCAGCTCGTCGGGCAGGAACGTGAGCGCGAAGTTCGGGTCGACCGCGCCGCTGACGCCGACGATGGTGCCGCCGAGGCCGAGCGCGCAGCCGACGATCGAGACGCCGATGATGACGATGCGGCGCAAGCGATGGAGCGCCGCGTCGCTGTGCTGGCGACGGGTGGCGTGGGACTCCATCCCTCCTGGATCGGCCGGAACCGCAGGCTTCGTAAGGCTAGCCGTTGCGAAGCGCGCGGACGATCTCGTCGCGCACGATCGCGCCGAGATCGGCGCCGCCGCGATCAGCGCCGCCGCGATCAGCCGTCGTCGGGACGCTGCTGTGGGGCGCGGGCGCACAGGCGATGACCGGGGTCGGCGGGCGCGGCGCCTGCTCGGCGGCGAAGGCGACCGCGCGATCGGCGGCGCGGCCGAGGTTGGCCTTGGCGCGCGCGGCGCACAGCGTCGCGAGGACGTCGTCGGGCAGGGCCCGGACGCCGCCGAGCGGCAGCGCGGCGAGCGCGATCGTCGCGAGGTGCTCGACCAGCTCGAGGCGGAGGTACGCCTGTTCGAGATCGGCGCCCCACGCCAGCACGCCGTGACCGCCGAGCAGCACCGCGTCGACCGACTCGCACCACGGCTGCAGCGTCCGCACCGCGGCGTCGCCGGGCGGCGCGAACGGCAGGCGCGGGATCAGCGGACCGATCGAGACCACCGCCTCGGCGAGGAACGGCCGCGCGATCGGATGATCGGCGACGCCGCCGCCCGCGCACGCGATCGCGGTCGCGCTCGGCGGATGGGCGTGGATCACCGCGCCGACGTCGGGGCGGCGCTGGTAGACCGCGAGGTGCAGCCCGATCTCGCCGAACACCTTGCCCTGGCCGACGACCTTGCCGGCGGCGTCGAGGGCGAGGGTGTCGCGATCGGTGAGCGCGCGCTTCGACGTCGCGGTCGGCGTCGCGGCGAAGCCGCTGCCGTCGCGCATGCTGACGTTGCCGTCGTGGTTGGCGACCCAGCCGCGCGCGTGCAGCTCGCGCGCGAACGCCGCGACCGGGCCGCGACGGCCGCCGATCACGCGACCTCGACGTGATCGACGATGCCGACCACCATCGAGCGGATCGGCACCTGATCGCCCTGCTTCACGATCTGCCGCACGCCGTTGCCCTCGGTCAGCACGATCACGCGATCACCGGCGCCGGCCTGGGCGTTGTCGACCGCGACGAAGCTGTCGCCGGTATCGACGCCGTGCTCGTCGAGCGGCTGCACCACCAGCAGCGTGCGACCGGCGAACGCGGGGTGCTTCACCGTCGCGGTGACGTTGCCGAGCACGCGACACAGCCTCATCGCTTGTCCTTGGCCTGCGCCTGCGGACGCTTCT
>JAYTAJ010000837.1:0-3312 GCA_043737575.1 Myxococcales bacterium
CCGCTTGCGCGCGAGCACGGTGATCTCACCGCCGCCCTCGACGCCTTCCTCGGCCAGCTCGGCCGCGGTCTTGTCGATCACCTCGAAGTCGTCGTCGTCCTCGTCGTCATCATCATCATCGTCGTCGTCATCATCGTCGTCGTCGTCGTCGAGGTCGTCGTCGTCGTCCTCGTCGAGCTCGTCATCATCGAGATCGTCGTCGTCGTCGTCGAGATCATCGTCGTCGAGATCGTCGTCGTCGTCGAGATC
The DNA here is from genome assembly GCA_043737575.1 of Myxococcales bacterium. Lineage (GTDB taxonomy): Bacteria > Myxococcota_A > Polyangia > Haliangiales > Haliangiaceae > UBA2376. The sequence goes on from JAYTAJ010000837.1 coordinate 250, forward strand.
GTCGTCGTCCTCCTCGGGCGCCGGATCGCCGGGCGTGCCGTCGGCGGTCGCGGCCTTCTTCGCCGGCCGACCGGTGCCCGTCCCCGTCCCCGTATCGGTACCCGTCCCCGTATCGGTACCCGTGACCGTATCGGTACCCGTGACCGTACCCGTATCCGGCCGCTCGGCTGCGGGGCTCGCGCCCGATCGTCGCGCCCCGGGCTGGGGCGGTCGCGCCGCCAAGCCGTCGCTCGATGCGGGAGTTGCGGCGGCGGTGGGCTCGCGTCTCCGCACGGCGGGCGGGGGGGCAGGCGCGGGCGCGACCACGGCGGCCGGGGCCTCGGCGCGCTTGCGCACGCCGATCGTCGGCGGCGCGGGGGGCGTCGGCGCGGGCGCGACGACGGGCGGCTGATCGATGCGCACGACGCGGTGGCGCGCGACCTTCTTGGGCGCGACCTCGCCGGTGCCCTCCTCGTCGAGGAGGCGGGTGACGGCGGCGCCGAGGCGGCTGGCTTCGGTCGACGCGGCGATCGCGGCGTCGCGCGAGCGCAGGCAGTTGTCGCAGCGGCCGCACGACGGCGCGGCGCTCTCGCCGAGGTAGTCGAGGATCGCCTGGTTGCGGCAGCCCGGCACCTTCACGTACAGCAGCAGCGCATCGAGGCGGCGGCGATCGGCGATGCGGCGGCCCTCGTACTGCCGCGCCTTCTCGAGGAGCAGCGACTCGGGCAGCGGCGGATCGGCGATCTCGTAGATGCCCTCGTCGCGCTCGACGATGAAGCCCTCGTCCTTCAACAGCGACAGGACGGTGCGGGTGCGCTGCGAGCCGACGCTCGCGCCCATCGCGATGTTGGCGGCGGTGGCGGCGGGCAGGCCGTCGCCACCGGGGGCCCGGGGCTGCGAAGCAGGTCCTGGGCTTTGATTGCAGAACGCCACCAGGGAGTCGTAGACCGACTTGACCTGGCGCCGCGTCGGGTACGTGCCCTGGAGGAAGTACTCCTGGATCGCGACGTCGTCGGGGGAGAACAGCAGCACGCAGCGGGTCGGCTTGCCGTCGCGGCCACCGCGGCCGGCCTCCTGGGCGTAGGCCTCGAGCGATCCCGGCACGTGGTAGTGCAGGACGTTGCGGATGTCCTTCTTGTCGACGCCGAGGCCGAACGCGTTGGTCGCCAGCATGATCAGATCTTTGCTGGCCATGAAGCGCTCCTGCTCGGAGTCGCGCTCGTTCTTGTTCATCCGCCCGTGGTACTTCGCGACCGGGATGCCGTGCCGCGCCAGCGACTCGTGGAGGTCCTCGACCTTCTTCACGGTCGCGCAGTAGACGATGCCGGGGCGCGGCAGCTTCTTCAGCAGGGTCACGAGGGTCTTGACCTTGTCGTCCTCGCCCGGGAACGTGATCACCTCGTAGTGGAGGTTGGGGCGATCGAACGTCGTCGTGATGATCTCGGCGTCCTCGATGCCGAGCTGCTCGATGATGTCGACGCGGACGTGAGGCGGCGCGGTCGCGGTGGTCGCGAGCACCGGCGGACGGCCGACATCCTCGAGGGCCTTGCGCAGTGACAGGTACGCGGGCCGGAAGTCATGGCCCCACTGCGACACGCAATGGGCTTCATCGACGACGAAGCGCGACACACCGTTCGAGCCCGCGCACTCGCGGAGGAACCTGCGGAACTCGGGATCGGCCATGCGCTCGGGCGTGGTCAGCAGCAGCTTGCCGCCCGGCGCCTTGGCGAGCGCGTCCATCTCGCGGCGCTGTCGCACGGTCAGGGTCGAGTCGATGCGCACGACCGCGACGCCCTTCGCCACCATCTTGTCGACCTGATCCTTGATCAGCGCGATCAGCGGCGACACCACGACGGTCAGGCCCGGCAGGATCAGCGACGGCAGCTGGTAGAGCAGCGACTTGCCCGACCCGGTCGGCATCACCGCAATGACGTCCTTGCCCGCGAGCAGCGGCGCGAAGGCCTCGCGCTGGCCGGGCCGGAAGTCGCTGATGCCGAGGACCTTCTTGCCGAGCTCGAGCAGATCGTCGACGGTGGAGGCCTTGGGTTGTGGCGGCGGCGGGGCGGGAGTCGGCGGCGGCATCGGCGGTGGAGTCGGGACGACCGCCTCGATCGCCTTGGTCCGGACGCGCTTGGGCTCGATCACCTTCGCGGGCTTCGGCGCGGGCTCGACGGCCTTCGCCTTCGTCGGCTTCGCGACCGGCTTCGCGGCGCCGACCTTGCTGGGAGTCGCGGCGGGCGCAGGCTTCACGACGCGCTTCGCGATCGCGGTCACCTTCTCGGCCTTGGCGGCTCGGCTCGGTGACGTTGGCCCGGCTGCGCCGGACTTGCTCCGCTTGATCGTTGCCATCGAATCCTGATCTCTTCGAGCGGCGCTGTTGTTCGCAGCGCGGACGGCTCGGAGCCGGTCCCCGCCACGCCGCACCCCAGTTACGCATCACCGCTCGTACCCAGCACGAGCGCTACGCGCAGAGCGACACTAGCACGGTCGTTTGGCGATGCGAGGGGGCAAGCATGATAAATACAAGCCCATGTCCAGCGATCGGCCGGTGCAAGAGGCGCGCGGCCGGCTCGACGGGTTCAACGCCGATCGCGATCGCGTGCTGCGCGAGGTCGAGCGCCGCGTCGTCGAGCGCCTGGTCGCGCAGGCGGCGCTCGGCGGCGATCACTCCCTCGAGTACGTCGTGAACGACGTGTGCGTCAGCGAGATCCGCCGCCTCGAGGCGGCGCGCCAGGACGCCGGTCGCTGGCGCGAGCTGGCCGGGCGACTCGGCGCGATGACGCAGCCCGAGCTGATCGACGAGCTGCGCAAGCTGGTGCGCCACTACGGCAGTGACATCGTCGGCAACTTCGATCCGCGGGTCTATCGGTTCGCGACGAAGGTGCTGACGCCGGGCCTCGGCCTCTTGTTCTCGCCGCTCGCGAGCGTGCGCGGCGGCGTGCGCGGGCTGCTGCGCGAGCTCGACAGCCGCATCCAGGTCGAGGGACCGATCGACCTCCTGCGATCGATGGCCGAGCGCGGCACGCTGGTGGTGACGCCGACCCACTCGTCGAACATGGACTCGGTGGTGATCGGCCTCGCCCT
>JAYTAJ010000838.1:0-7525 GCA_043737575.1 Myxococcales bacterium
GACGGGTAGATGTAGAGCGCCATCTCGCCGTAGGTCTTCACCTTGGGCCAGTTGCTCCGCGTCGCGAACTGCTCGACCAGCTCCTTCAGCGGCCCGAGCTGCATCTGCTCGAGCATCACGTAGTGCTCGAGCTCGACCAGCGCCTGGTCGGGCTTGCCGGTCGCCTTGTACAGCTCGGCCAGCTCCTGGTACGGGTAGCTGCGCTCGGGGTCGAGCTTCTTGGCGGCGCACAGCTGGCCGATCGCGCCCTCGGGATCCTCGGCGGCCTGGGCGATCTGCGCGAGGCGGCTGCGGATGTCGAAGCTGTCGTGGCCGCTGGCGATCAGCTGCTCGAACAGCTCGCGGCCGCGCGGACCGTTGCCGTTGCGCAGCATGACCTCGGCGAGCACGTAGGTCGCGATCGGCTGCTTGCCGTCGAGGTCGAGGGCGGCCTGGGCGGCGAGCCCGGCCTTCTCGGCCTCGCCCTGGTAGTAGAAGCCGAGCGCGAGCCGGGCCTGGGTCTCGGCGTCGCGCGGCTTGGCGTCGACGGCGATCTCGAGCTTGGTCAGGTCGTCGAGGCCCGCGGTCGGCAAGCGGAACGAGCCCTGGTACGGCGCCAGCCGGATCTCGAGGTACGCGCGGAAGTCGGCGTCGAACTCGGCGACGGTGCGGCCGGTGATCGCGGCGATCACCTGCGGCGTCTCCTGGCCCTTGCCGAACAGCTTGAGCGCAAGGACGATCTTGGGGAAGCCGTAGGTCCCGGCGATGTACTCGATCATCACCGACGACAGGTAGTAGGCGACCACGACCTTCTGCACGTCGGGCTGCACGAACTCGTAGTTGATCGCGGCGACCGACGGCAGCGTGCCCTCGAGCACGGCGCCGTAGACGTCGGCGTCGTTCTCGCGCCGCCACGACGGGTTCGCCTTCAGGGTCTCGTACTCCGACAGCCCCTCGGTGAACCACCGCGGCACCCGCTGGTTCGACAGCTGGATCGCGAAGACGTGGGCCAGCTCGTGCCACAGCACCATGCCCCAGTTGATGTCGCCATTCGACGGCGACATCGCGGTGATGACCTGACCGAAGCACACGCCGAGCGCGCCGAGGTTGGGCAGCCCGACGGTGCGGACGCTGTAGTGATCGGCCTCCTGGTACAGCTCGATCACGACCGGGATCTTCGGCGTGAAGCCGTAGCGCTTCGCCATGTCGGCGAACGCCAGCTCGAGCGACGGCTCGAGGTAGCGCGCCAGGATCTTCTGCTCGCTCTTGTGGTAGCGGAACTTGAACGACTTCGACGACGAGAACACGTACTCCTTCGGGATCGTGTCCTTGAACAGGTTGCGCGTGTTGTAGGTGCGGACGTTGTACTTGTCGCCGGCCCACGCCTTGTTGAGCCACTCGAGGCCGTCCTTCTCCTCGCCGAGCCGGAGGTAGCCGAGGCCGACGTCGCTCATCGCGTCGTAGGCGTCGGGCCGCAGCGCCACCGCCTGCTTCGACAGCTCGATGGCGTCGCGGTAGCGATGCTCGCGCACCGCCGAGCGCGACACCGTGCGGTAGAGCGCGGCGTCGACGGGATTGATCGCGAACGCCTTGGCCTTGGACGCTTCGTAGGCCTTGAGGTCGTCGCGCAGCCACGCGATCGTCGCCTGCAGCGCGAACGCGGTGGTCGACTGCGGGTTGATCGCGAGGATCTCGGCGAGGGTCTTGCCGGCCGCGTCCCACTGGTTCTGATCGATCTCGATGCCGGCGCGCACGACCAGCGCGGGGACGTGGCGCGGGTTGATCGCGAGCGCGGCGTCGAGGTGGTGGCGCGCGGTCGTCAGATCGTAGCGATTCTCGAGGAGCATCGCCGCCATGCCGGCGTGGGCGTCGGGGTGGTTGGGGTTGATCTTCAGGACCTCGTCGTAGGTCTGCTCGGCGAGATCGGCGGAGTACTTGTCGAGGAACAGCTGGGCCCACGCGACGCCGGCGGCGGTGAACTGCGGCGCCAGGTTCACCGCCTCCTGGTACGCGGTGTTCGCCAGCTCGAACTCGCCGCGGCGCTGGGCCGCCTCGGCCAGCGCGTACACCTGCTCGGCGTCGTCGAGGTTGAGGGTCTTGGCGTCGTACTCGTCGATGGTGCGCTTCCACAGCGCGTCGGCCGCGGGCAGTTGGCCGAGCTCGGTCAGCACCAGCGCCAGGGCGCGACGCGCGCCGCGGTGACCGGGCTGCGCCGCGACCAGCGCCTCGAGCTCGCGGCGGGCCTCGGCGTAGCGACCGGTCGCGCGCCAGACGTCGGCGAGCACGACCTTGCTGTCGGCGGCGATCGCGGCGTCCTTGTCCTTGCCGGTGGCGGCGGCGGTGGTCTCGGCGGGCTTGTAGTCGCCGACCGCGAGCTGGGCCTGGGCGATCAACACCCGGGCGCGGCCGACGTCGGCGCCGCGGACCTTGCCGAGCTCGGCGATCGCGGCCTTGTAGTCGCCGCGCGCCAGCTTCTCGGTGCCGGTCGCGAGGTCGGCCCTGACCGGGGTCGCCGCCAGCGCCAGCACCAACCCGATCGCGCCGACGAGCACCGAAGATCGCATGCCCCGAATCTGAGCGACCGACCCCGGCAAGTCAACGGCTGCTACTCGGGCCGCGGGGTTGGCGTATGCTGCGCGAATGGCTGATCAGCGGGCCGCGGCGGCGATGCCGGAGTCGACGGGCATCTACCGCGACTTCGACTCCTTCTTGAAGCAGTCGATCAAGGACTACTACGATCGCAGCTGGACCACGCGGCGCGGCAACTTCATCGCGCTGCTCATCGCCAGCGGCCAGACCGCCTTCGCGCTGGCGAAGGACTCGGTCATCGCGGGGACGGGCACCAAGAAGGTCGCGATCGGCGCCGCCGCCGCGCTGGCGCTGCGGATCGGCCTGCGCTACGCGCTCGGCGGACCGCTCAGCCTGGTGCTCACCGCCGCGGCGGGCGCGTCGATGCTCGCGTACTTCATCCGCAACCAGAAGGACATCCTCAAGAAGGTGCAGAAGTACAAGGTCGTCATCAAGGACGCCGAGGTGAAGTACACCGACACCCAGTCGGGCTGGCGCGACGGCAAGTACGACGTCGCGCAACGCAACCTCATGCTCGACGGTCTGATGAAGCGGTTCGTCGCCGACATCGACGAGACGTGATGCGCTGGATCGCGGCGGTGGCGGTGGTGGTGGCGGCGTGGGCGTCGACCGCCGCGGCCGATCAGGCGACGGCCAAGCCCGCGGAGGCGACCGAGGGCGTGATCGGCCTGCTCGACGTGCGGGTCGAGGGCGTCAGCGCCGCGGCCGGCGAGGTCTTCACCAAGCAGGTCGAGGAGTCGCTCGAGATCTCGGGCCTCCAGGTCGCGCCGCGCAAGCGCCTGCACTCGTACCTCGCGGGCACGCCGTGGAACGCCGCGTGTCTGGTCGGCGCCTGCCTGCGCGAGCTGCGCCTGCGCGCCGCGGTCGCGCGCGTCATCGAGGTCGCGCTGGTCACCAACGGCCCGAGCTACCACTACGTCATCACGCTGCTCGACACCGAGACCGGCAAGACCGTCGGACAGCTCGCGCGCAAGTGCGACGTCTGCACGACCGAGGAGGCGTTCGCGTCGGCGGCGCTCGCGGTGGTCGAGCTGGTCAACGGCGTCGGCGACGCCACGCCCGAGGAGCCGACCGTCGCGGCGCCGCACGGATCGTCGGCGGTGGCCCGGGCCCGTCGCCGCGCCCGCGTCCTCGGGGTGGTGCTGCTGGGCGCCGCGGTCGCGGCCGGGGCTGGCAGCTACTACCTCGACAGCGAGGGCAACGACCTCGCGGGGCCGCTGGTCGGCGGGGCCGGCGCGCTGGGGGTGGCGGGGCTGCTCTCGATCGGCGTGTCGTTCACGTTCTGACCCTGGTACCTTCGCGCCGTGGTCAAGCTGTCGCCGTGCCTGCTCCTCGCGCTGGTCGCCGCTGGGGCGTGCGCTGATCCGCCACCCGACGTGACCGCCGTGTTCGAGGTGCCGCGCGATGGCGTGGCGGTGACCGAGTTCTACGCGCTGCCGTTCCCGAACGACATCCGCCGCGACGACGCGGGTCACCCCATGATGGCGGACTATCCGCGCCCGGTCGGCATCGTCGCGCGCTACGTCGACGCCATCCCGTCCCTCGACGGCTTCGGCCTCAACAACGCGATCTTCACTCGCTTCTCGAGCCCGATCGAGCTGGGCAGCCTGCCCGACGACGGCGAGGCGTCGCGCAGCGCCGAGGCGTCGGTCTACCTGGTCGACGTCGATCCCGACTCACCGCACCGCGGCGAGCGGCATCCGCTGCGGTTCCGCTTCCAGACCTTCGCCGGCTTCACGATCGGTCCGAACTGGCTGAGCGCGCTGCCGTACCCGGGCTTCCCGCTGCGCGAGCAGACGACCTACGCGCTGGTCGTGACCGATCGGGTCGCGGGCGCGGGCGGCGGCAAGCTGCTGCGCGACGTCGACTTCGATCAGATCGCGGGGACGTTGCCGGTCGACGGTGCGCTGGCGCGGGCCCGCGATCGCTATGCGCTGCTGTGGGCGTACCTCGACGAGCCGGGCGCCGACGAGCGCGCCGACGTCGTCACCGCCGCGGTGTTCACGACCCAGTCGGTGACCGGCATCATGGGCCTCCTGCGCAAGAAGATCCGCGCGCTGCCCGAGGTCGTGGTGCGCGACGTCGCCCCGCGCGAGGTCGTCGACGTACCGTTCACCTGGTACGACGCGGTGTTCGACGCGCCGAACTTCCAGACCGGCCTGCCGCCGTACCGCACCGACGGCGACATCGTGCTCGGCGCCGACGGCCTGCCGACGATCCAGCGCACCGAGGCGCTGCGGGTGTCGTTCACGATCCCCCTGGGGCCGATGCCGCCCGCGGGCTGGCCGGTCGTGATCTACGCCCACGGCACCGGCGGCAGCTACCACTCGTTCGTGGCCGATCACACCGCGGGTCGCCTCGCCACCGAGGGGCTCGCGACGATCTCGATCGATCAGGTGCTGCACGGGCCGCGCAACCCGGGCGGCGATCCGGAGATCGACTTCTTCAACTTCCAGAACCCGATCGCCGGCCGCAACAACCCGATCCAGGGCGCCGCCGACGACTACTCGGTCGTGCGCTTGATCGAGACGTTCAGCCACAGCGAGGTCGAGCCGGTCGCGCGCACGTTCCGCTTCGACCCGGACCGGATCTCGTTCTTTGGTCACTCGCAGGGCGGGCTGACCGGACCGCCGTTCCTCGCGTTCGAGCCGAAGGTCCGCGGCGCGGTGCTGTCGGGCGCGGGCGGCCTCCTGTACTTCGCGCTGATCCACAAGACCGAGCCGGTCGATATCCGCGCGCTGGTCGGCTCGATCATCCTCGACAACCCGGTCGACGAGTTCAACCCGGTGTTGGCGCTCTTGCAGATGTGGGTCGAGCGGTCCGACACGATCAACTACGGGCCGCTGCTGGTGCGCGAGCCGCCGCTCGGTGACGACGGCGTCGCGCTGGCGCCGATGGACATCTACCAGAGCATGGGCTTCGTCGATCACTTCACGCCGCTGCCCGACATCGAGGCGCTGGCGGTCTCGATCGGCGGCGATCACGTCGGCCCGGTGATCGAGCCGATCGAGGGCCTCGCGATGCGCGGCCGCACCGTCGCCACCGCGCCGGTCACCACCAACCTCGCGGGTCGCACCGCGGTGCTGGTGCAGTACGAGGCGACGATCAGCGACGGTCACTTCGTCGTGTTCGACACCCCGGGCGGACGGCGGCAGTCGGCGCGCTTCCTCGGGACCTACGCGACGACCGGCGCCGCGACGCTGGTCACGGCGGAGTAAGGCGGTCGGCGATGGCGCGCAAGCGGATTGGCGAGATCCTGGTCGAGGCCGGCCTCATCGACGAGGACGGGCTGCGCGCCGCGCTGGTCGAGCAGCGGCGCCGCGGCGGTCCACTCGGCCGCGCGCTGGTCGACATGAAGCTCGTGCCCGAGGAGACGCTGGTCGTCGCGCTGTCGCATCAGCTCGCGGTGCCGACCGTCGATCTCGACGCCATCGAGATCCCCCAGGCGGTGATCGATCTCATCCCCGGCGAGCTGGCCGAGACCCACGGCCTCATGCCGTTCGCGCAGCCGATGAAGTTCCTCGACGTCGCGATGAGCGATCCGAACAACCTCCACATCGTCGACGAGCTGCGGGTCCGCACCCACCTGAACGTCCGCGCCCACCTCGCCGGCCCCAAGCAGATCGAACGCGCCATCGCGCGCTACTACGGCCGCGGGCTCGGTCGCGGCACCGCCGCGCGGCGGCGCGACACGCTCAACGTGCCGGTCAGCGGCGACACCGGCGAGATGGAGCTGGTCAGCTCCTACGATCCGTCGGCCAGCCGCAACCTGGCGACCGGCAGCAACGCGCCGTCGACGCAGAACCGCGCGCGCATCGCGCCCAGCACGCTGCCGCCAGCGGCGGCGCGAGGCCCGAGCTTCGCGGATCTGGCGGTGCTGCAGGAGCGGATCGCCGCGCTGGAGGCGCTGGTGCGGCGCGACGAGGACGTGCTGAAGAAGCTGATGGGCTTGCTGATCGAGAAGGGCGTGGCGACGCGCGACGAGATCGTGGAGAGGCTGCGGTAGGCGGGAGGGAGGGGAGGGAGGCGGAGAGGGCTATGGATATGACGCGCTGGTGGAGTGGCGCGAGGCGGGGGGCGGATGGGAGAGACGCGCGCACGAGGCGCGCCACACCACAGCGCTTGAATTTGCGGACGCAAATTCACATACCCACAGCGCGGGTTGATCCGTGATCTTTGATCTCTTCTCCCGGATCCGGAGAGGCGAAGGCGCGGTTTCTCGTCGACGAATTGCGTGACGATTGGAGCGACGGTGCTAAGAAGAGGATGCGAGCGCGCGGGAGGATCGCGGCGCCGCGGAGGAGGTCGGTCATGTCGTTCGATGGTGGATGCGGCGAGCGGAACGAGGTCGTGGGTGCCCACGTGGGTCACGGGGGTGGCGACTGGCGGGAGGCGGATCGGCAGTTGCGGCGGATCGCGAAGCGACGGGCAGGGCTCGACGCGGAGGAGGCGCGGTGGTTGCTGGCGGCGCAGCGCGCGGAGGTGCACAGGCGGTTGGGCTGCGCGACGTTCGCGGAGTACGTCGAGCGCGTGCTCGGGTATGGCCCGCGGGTGTGCGCGGATCGGCTGCGCGTCGCGTTGGCGTTGGAGGGCTTGCCGTCGACGACGGCGGCGCTGGAGGTGGGCGCGGTGTCGTACTCGGCGGTGCGCGAGCTGGTGCGGGTCGCGACGGCGTCGACGGAAGATGCGTGGCTCGATGCGGCGCGCGATCGGACCGTGCGCGAGGTCGAAGAGCTGGTGGTCGGACATCGCGCGGGTGATCTGCCGGACGATCCGACGGATCCGGATCTGCGACCGCAGGTGCTGCGGTTCGAGGTCACGCCCGAGACGTACGCGCTGTTTCGGGAGGCGGAGCGGCGGATCAAGACCCACGCGGGTCGGATCGTGAGCGACGACGAAGTGATCGACGCGATGTGCCGCGCGGTGCTGGCGCCCGCGGTCGAGGACGAGTCCAACG